>DATCJI010000183.1:0-1719 GCA_036562835.1 Xanthobacteraceae bacterium
CGGTTTTGCCGCCAGCTCGCATTATCTCGCGGGTCTCTCCTATCGGTACGTCGCGTCCGCGCGCGCGCGGCTGTTTCTGCCCATCTACAACTTCCTCGACGCAAACCTCTTCCGGCTTCCTTTCATGGACCGGTTTTCTCCATTCGTGCTTACTGTGGGTAGGAAGCGATTGGACTAACCTCGTTTATTGAAGTTGGTTCGCTCCGGCCTTCATCCGCTCGTCCCCGCCGCTCGTCCCCGCGAAAGCGGGGACCCAGGCTTCTGGATTCCCGCTTGCGCGGGAATGAGCGGGCGTCCTAATCCTTCGCGTCAATGCCGGCTGAGCTCGACATCGTCATTCCGGTTTTCAACGAGGGGCGCAACATCGTGCGTACGCTGGCAGCACTGTCGCGCTCGCTGCAAACGCCCGCGCGCGTGCTGATCTGTTACGACCATCCCGGCGACGACACGCTGCCGGCGATCCGCGAGAACCCGCAGGCGCATGCCGGACTTGAGGTGCAGTTCGTGCGCAATGCCGGGCGGGGCGCGCACGCGGCGGTGCTGGCGGGCTTTGCGGCGAGCACCGCGCCTTACGTGATGATGTATCCGGCGGACGACGACTACAACGCGGAAAAGCTCGACGCCATGATGGCCTGCGCGCGTGCGGGCTGCGACATTGTCTGCGCCAGCCGCTTCATGCCGGGAGGCGCCATGGTGGGTTGTCCGCCGCTCAAGGCCGCACTGGTGCGCGGCGCAAATTTCACATTGCGGCATCTTGCCCGCCTGCCGACGACGGACGCCAGCAACGGCTTTCGCCTCTTCTCGCGGCGTGTGATCGAGTGCATCCAGATCGAGTCGCACGAGGGCTTCTGCTACAGCATCGAGCTTCTGGTGAAGGCGCACCGGCTTGGCTGGAAAGTCGCGGACGTGCCGGTCAGCTGGTTCGAGCGCCAGCACGGGCAAAGCAGGTTTCGCGTGCTCAAATGGCTGCCCGCGTACCTGCGTTGGTATGTTTACGCGTTTGCCACGACGCTGCTGCGGCGCGGACCGGCGAGCGTGGCGCTGCGGCATTCCTGATTTCCCAATGGCCTGGCCAAAAATCCGCGCGCGCCGCATCACCGCGATCTCGCCCTGGGTGAGCATCATCGCCCGCGAGGTGGAATTTTCACGCGGCGCCCCGCGCCACCTCTACCACGCGGTGGCGCAAGCCGATTACATCGCGATCGTGGCCGTGACGCCGAACGGCAGGATTCCCATCGTGCGCCAGTACCGGCCTGCACTCGAGACATTCTCGTGGGAATTGCCGGCAGGCCTCGTCGATGCGGGGGAAACCGCGCTCGTGTGCTGCCGCCGCGAGCTGCGTGAGGAGACCGGCTTCACCGCGCGAAAGGTGCAGCCGCTTGCGCGCACTTTCCCGTGCACGGGCCGGCTCAGCAACAAGATTCATTCCTTCTTCGTGGAAGCCGGCGAACGCGTTCAGGATTTTGAGCCTGAGCCGGGAGTTTTCGTGAAATGCGTCACGCCGGCCCAGCTCGTGGGGCTCATCCGCGCCGGGAAATTCGTATCCCAGCTTCATATCGGCGCGCTCATGCTTGCGGAACTGCACGGCTTTCTGAGCTTACCCCGGCGGCAGCCCGCGCGAGGGCGCGCGCAAGGACGCCCGCGAGCGCATGCGCCCGCACGCGGCCGGCGACCGCCGGAAACCTTTTCTGAAAGGCGGGAAGGCCTTCCTCGTAAAAC
>DATCJI010000329.1:0-4345 GCA_036562835.1 Xanthobacteraceae bacterium
CAACGCCTGATCGCTCGCGGTAAGGCGAAAATGGTCGCTCTGGTTGGGGTGGCCCGGAAAATTGTCGTCATGCTCAACGCCATGCTCAGGGACAAAAAACAATGGCAACCCGCTTGAAAAAGAACACAGTCGCTGAGGCGCGAGCGAGCGAAAGCGAGCGAGCCTCGAAGGATAGACGGTCCCCGTCCGGGCCGCATCCTTCGAGGCTCGGCGCATTGCGCCGAGCACCTCAGGATGACGGCAGCACGATGGAGCTTTGACTTAGAAAGCGTCTACGAATGTATCTGATCGCATTTCCTCTGCTGATTATCCCGTTCGCGCTCTTCAACATGATTCTCTTTCTCCTGCACATGCCGTTCACGGATACCGTGTTCGCCATCCCGCTCGGTCACGGCCGGGAGTTGCCGCTGGGCATTGGCGATCTCCTGATCATGTATTCCATGGTGCTGCTTTACATCGAAGTGCTCAAAGCGGCTCGCTTGGGCGGCAAGGGAGCCGTGGATCACATTCTCTCATTGATCCTGTTCCTCGCGATTGCGGCCGAGCTCGCGCTCGTTCCCGAAGCGGAGGGATCGACCCTGCTGCTGCTGGCGGCGCTCAGCTTCGTCGATGTGCTCACCGGACTCTCCCTCTCCATCGGCAGGCGCGAGGAGCCGACGCCGCGCAAGCTCGAAGTGGCGGCGTGAGGGTTTCGGGCGGGCATTACGGCGATCCGTTCGCGCCGGTCCGCCACGCATGAGCCGCGACTTTCAGCTGCCCGGCCGATCCGCGGTCATGGCCTGCAGCGGCATGGCGGCGACATCGCATCCTCTCGCAAGCCTTGCAGCAATTGAAACCCTGCGCGCCGGCGGAACTGCCGCTGATGCTGCAGTCACCGCGGTGGCGCTCCTTTGCGTGATCGAGCCGCACATGACCGGAATCGGCGGCGACTGCTTCTGCATGGTCGCGAAGCCCGCTGCTCCAGTATGGGCCTATAACGGCTGCGGCCGCTCGGGCCGTAACGCTTCCGTGCACGCGCTGCGCGATGCAGGCATGCGGATGATCGATCCTCTTTCCATCCATGCGGTCACGGTGCCCGGCGCGATCGATGCGTGGGCGGCCATTCTTTCCGCGCACGGCCGGCTCGGTCTCGAGCGCGTCCTTGCTCCTGCCATTCAGTATGCGGAAGAGGGCTTCCCCGTGGCGCCGCGTATCGCCTGGGACTGGTCGCGCGCGGTCAGCAAACTCAAGCGGGATTCCGGCGCAACCCGCCATTATCTGAGTGACGGAAAGCCACCCGCCGAAGGTGACGTGGTGCGCCTCCCGGCACTTGCGCGCACGCTGAAGACGATCGCCAGCAAGGGTCCGCGCGCCTTCTACGAAGGAGAAATTGCGGACGACATGGCCGCGACGCTCGCTGCGCGCGGTTCGTTCATCGCGGCGGATGATTTCGCCGCGCACCATGGCGAGATCGTCGATCCGATCAGCACGAGCTATCGCGGACACGACATCCTCGAGATGCCGCCGAACACGCATGGCCTCACGGTGCTGATGCTGCTCAACATGCTGGAGAGCTTCAAACTCTCAACGTTCGATCCGCTTGGCCCGGACCGCTTCCACCTGGCGCTCGAGAGCGCCCGCCTCGCTTACGCGCTCCGCGATACGCACGTGGCGGAGCCCGAGGCGATGCGTGTGTCCGTTCCCTCGCTCCTCGACAAGAAATTTGCAACTGATCTCGCCGCGCGGGTCGACCCCAAGCGATGCGCGTCCCTGCCGAGCGCGGCCATGGCGGGAAGCGACACCGTGTATCTCACGGTGGTCGATCGCGATGGAATGGTGGTGTCGCTGATCAACACCCTGTTCAACACGTTCGGCGTCGGCATCTGCACCGAGAAGACGGGGATCATGCTGACCAATCGAGGCGCCTGCTTCGTGCTTGATCCCGATCATCCGAACGCGTTCGGGCCGGGCAAACGGCCGCTGCACACCATCATTCCGGCGCTCGCCTATCGAAACGGCCATTGCGAAATGGCATTCGGCGTCATGGGTGCGCACTACCAGCCCATGGGACAGGTGCAGGTGCTCACCAACATGATCGACTACGGCATGGACGTGCAGGCGGCGATCGACGGCCCGCGCGCGTTCTTCGTGGGCGAGCAAACCGTCGTGGAGCATGGGCTGCCGCAAGCAAGTCGCGAGGGTCTTGCTGCGCGCGGACACCGCATTACCCTGGCCGATGCACCGTGGGGCGGAGCACAGGCGATTGTGATTGACCGCGATCGCGGCGTGCTGATCGGCGGCTCAGACCCGCGCAAGGACGGCTGCGCACTGGGGTACTGAAACGCGTGTCGCGGCCGTTCGAGGCATTGTGCGTGCGAGGGCAGGAATGGACATCGACATCCCGGAGGTCGTAGCGGAGCTGACGGCGGCGTTCGAGGAATACGAACGGGCGCTGCTCTCAAATAAGCCCGAAGTGCTCATTCGTCTGTTCTGGCCCGATACGCGCACGATCCGCTACGGCGTCGCCGAGAATCTCTACGGGGCCGATGCGATCGCAGCCTTCCGGCACAAACGCGCCGAAAGGGGCGGCGCGCCTCAGCGCAAGACCACGCGCCGGCAGATCACGACATATGGGCGCGACTTCGGCACCACGAATATCGAGTACGTACGCACTGAAACCGGAAAGCCAGGCCGGCAGAGCCAAACCTGGATGCGCACGCCGCAAGGCTGGCGCATCGTCGCGGCGCACGTTTCCATGCTTGCCGAGCAGGATCCCTAGAGACCCGGCCTGGGCATCGCGCTGGGTCTCGGCGAGCTGAGAAGCATCAAACCCGAAGAAATCTGCACCAGTCCCGATTTGTACACCACGCGCGGCGGCTCATCCTCCGGCATCGTGCCGCGCGCGACGCACTTCGGATGCATCACTGCTTTCAATTTTTTCCACTTCGCACCAGGAGCAGCGCAGCGGGATCGAGCCGCTGACCGGGTCGGAGGCGGCCGTGCTGATAACCTGGTTCAGGTTCGCCGCGAGCGGGTGGCCCGCGTCATAGGGGCTGCCACTCGGACCTTCGATCCACCATCCATGCTGGCCGAACACGTGTCGGCCGAAAGCGCGCTCACCAGTTTCGCGCGCGCGACTGCACTTCCCTCACGGGTGTTGATGCGCACCCAGTCGCCCTCCCGAATGCCGCGCGCGCCTGCGGCATCGGGCGGCATTTCCAGGATCGGGTCGGCCGCAAGCCGCCGCAGGGACGCGATATTGCGGTGCTGGCTGTGGCAGTAGGCGACCGTTTTCGCGCAGCTCAGGCGCAACGGATATTGTTTGCTGCCCGCAGGAATATCTCCGGGAGCAAATGCCGGCACCGGCGCATAGCCATGATCGAGAAGGCGCTCGGAATAAATTTCGAGCCGGCGTGTTGGCGTCGGAAATCCACGCGGCGCGCCGGCCGAATCCACCGTGCAATGTGCCGGGAGGGAAAACTCCGGGAGCTCGATGCCGCCCGGCACCTCCCGCAGCTGCGCAACGCTCAGGCCGGATGGCGCGAGAACCGCGTCGTGCCCGCCATCGGCACTGCAACCAAAGAACGCATGCTCAAGGCCGAGACGCCTGGCGAGGCCGAGCACGATATCGACGTCTGCACGCGCCGACCCGACCGGTGCGATCACGGGCGGGCGCAGCTGAACTCGCCTTGCGCTGCGCAGGCTTCCATCGAAGCCCGCGCGCAAGCCTTCCCGCTCCCACGAGGTCGCAACGGGAAGCACGATGTCGGCATAGCGCGCGGTGGCGTTGAGAAAGAAATCCGCATGCACATGAAACTCGAGGCTTTCGAAGGCCCGCCGTGCAAGCGCGGTATCGGGCTGCGAGCTGATCAGATTGCCGCCGAAAGACAAGAGCCTGCGGACCGGATAGGGTTTTCCTTCCAGCACGGCGCGGTACGCATCGCGCGCGGTCACCCATCCGTCGAGGCCAGGACCGAGCGGGCGCTCCGCGAGGCCGAGCGCTTTCCGGCGCTGCTCCGGCGAGAGCAGGTCCTTGCCGGAAATATCACCGAAGCGCGCCTTCTCCTCCGGCACATTGCCCCCGGGCGATCCATAGCTTCCGGTCAGGGCGTAAAGCAGCGAGATGGCGCGGTTGGTCTGGGTAGCGGTCAGACTCTGGCCGACGCCATTCCAGGCGTAATAGGCAACCGAGGACGCGCCCGAGATGATCGCGGCTGCGTTCTTCAAGGCTGGCTCGGGAACTCCGGTGATCTCGGCAACGCGGGCCGGCGGATACTGCGCTGCCGCCGCGGCGTAGATCGCAAACGCGCTCGAGCGGGAGACGGCGCCTTCACGCGTCGCCACATCAAACTGTGCGTGCAACTCG
>DATCJI010000417.1:0-4614 GCA_036562835.1 Xanthobacteraceae bacterium
ATTGCCGGGGATTAGAAGGGATGGCGGCACACGTGCGTGCTAAAAAACCAGCATAAAACGGGACATATCAATACTAGCGAGGACAGGGCGAGAGGATAAATTAGGTTTTGAAACCCACCCCTACACCGCGCCCCCGTATCAACTTCGCTCCCTTGCGCAGGCTTTGCATTGCCATTCCCCTACCCTTAAGGGGAGGTATCGCGCGCGTGGCATGCGGGGTATAGTCGTGCGCCTGCATATCAAAGAGAGAGCCGATGCGAGTTCAGAAGCTGCTCCCCCTTTCCCTTCTCGCCGTTGTGGCTGCCACGCCTGCATCCGCGCACCACGTCATGGGCGGCCGCACACCCGCGACTTTCCTCGAAGGGTTTTTGTCCGGCCTCGGGCATCCGATCATCGGACCGGAGCATCTCGCCTTTCTGCTCGCTCTGGGGATCATCGTGGGCACTGCGGGATTCAATCTCGCGCTGCCCGTCCTCTACCTCGCCGCAATGGCGATCGGGGTCGCGCTGCATGTGAGCGGCATGAGCATTCCGGCACCCGAAACTCTGGTCGCGCTTTCCGTGCTGCTCGCGGGCGCGCTCATCGTCTTGATGCGGCCGCTCCCTGTGCTTGCATGGGCCCTGTTGTTCGCTGTTGCCGGGATCTTCCACGGTTACGCGTTTGGCGAATCTATTTACGGTGCGGAGCGCACCCCTTTCGCCGCATATCTTTTAGGTCTGGTTCTGATTCAAAGCGCCCTCACCATTGGTATTGCCCTCCTCGCGCGCCGGCTTCATGCGCGCTCGACGCGTATCGCCGGAGGGGCGATCGCCCTGCTCGGAATAGCGGCTCTGGCCGGATTGGTTTGAGCGCGGATAAGCGCATCACCCTCGTCCTGGGCGGCGCGCGTTCCGGAAAAAGCCGCTACGCTGAGAGCCTGATCACGGCCGCCCCGCCGCCGTGGATCTATGTGGCGACCGCGCATGCGGGCGACGCGGAGATGGCGGAGCGCATCGCGCGGCACCAGGCGCGCCGCGCGCGCGGCTGGCAGACGCACGAGGCGCCGCACGATCTCGCCGCAGCAATCGGTGCGCCGCCGAAAGATGCACCGTTGCTCATCGATTGCCTCACGCTCTGGCTGAGCAATCGCATGCTAACAGATGCAGACGTCGAGCGGGAAACGGACGCGCTCGCCGCGGCGCTGGCTCAGCGCGCAGGCCGCATCGTGCTCGTCTCGAACGAAGTGGGTGCAGGCATCGTGCCTGAGAATGCGCTGGCGCGGCGCTTCCGTGATGCGCAAGGCCGGCTCAATCAGCGATTCGCCGCGCGCGCCGATACAGTCGTCCTGATGGTGGCGGGGCTCCCGATCACGGTGAAGAATTCCCCATGAGCACAAACGAGAATGATCGCCACCGCGCCAAGATGCAGAAGCGCAAGGCGGTGCAGGACGCCGAGGTGGCGCAGAAGACGATCGAGAAGGGACTGCTTGTCGTCCACACCGGGACCGGCAAGGGAAAGTCGACGGCGGCATTCGGGCTCGCGCTGCGCATCCTTGGGCGCGGCGGCAAAATCGGCGTGGTGCAGTTTATCAAGGGTGCCTGGCAAAGCGCCGAACGCGATGCGCTCGCGCGTTTTCCCGATCAGGTTTCGTGGCACACCATGGGGGAAGGTTTCACCTGGGAGACGCAGGACCGCGCGCGAGATATCGCCGCGGCCGAACGCGCCTGGGCGAAGGCGAAGGAGCTCATGGCCGATCCGGGCCTTGCAATGCTCATCCTTGACGAGCTGAACATTGCGTTGCGCTACGATTATCTCGATCTCGCCGATGTGGTGCGCGTGCTGAACGAGCGGCGCAAGGATCTGCACGTGGTGGTTACCGGGCGCAACGCCAAGCCCGAGCTTGTTGCCGCGGCCGATCTCGTTACCGAGATGACGCTGGTGAAGCATCACTTTGCCGCCGGCGTGAAAGCGCAGCCCGGCATCGAGTTCTGACGTGCCCGCGCGCGCGCTGATGCTGCAGGGCACGGCCTCCGACGTGGGCAAGTCCCTGATCGTCGCGGGCCTCGCGCGCGCGTTCGCCAATCGCGGGCTCAAGGTGCGGCCCTTCAAATCGCAGAACATGTCCAACAATGCGGCGGTCACCGTCGACGGCGGCGAGATCGGCCGCGCCCAAGCGCTGCAGGCGCGCGCGGCGCGCACGCCTCCGACCGTGCACATGAATCCGGTGCTGCTCAAACCGCAGAGCGAGGTGGGCGCGCAGGTCGTCGTGCAGGGACGCGTGCACAGCAGTGCCAAAGCCGCCAGCTATCAGAAAATGAAAACGGGCCTGCTGCCGGCCGTGCTCGAGAGTTTCGCGCGGCTGCACGAAGCGGCCGACATCGTGCTCGTGGAAGGCGCGGGCAGCGCGTCGGAGGTCAATCTGCGCCAGAATGACATCGCCAATATGGGTTTTGCGCGGGCAGCAGGCGTGCCGGTGGTGCTAATCGGCGATATCGAGCGCGGCGGCGTGATCGCAAGCCTCGTCGGGACGCGTATGGTGATCGAGCCGGGCGATGCCGCCCTGATCCAAGGCTTCATCGTCAACAAATTTCGCGGCGACCCTGCCCTGTTCGCCGACGGCATGGCGCGCATTGCGAAGGAGACCGAATGGAGGCCGCTCGGCCTCGTTCCTTTTTTCGCGGACGCGCGTTTACTTCCGGCGGAAGATTCCGTCGCCCTCGATCAGCTACTGCCGCGCAAGCCACACGCCCGCGTGCGCATCGCGGTGCCGGTACTGCCGCACATCGCCAATTTCGACGATCTTGATCCGCTCGTCGCGGAACCTGACGTTGATCTCGTTCGCGTGAAGGGAGGCGGTGCGCTTCCGGGCGATGCGGACCTCGTTATTCTGCCGGGCTCGAAGGCGACGATTGCGGATCTGAAAGCGTTACGCGCGGCGGGTTTTCACATCGACATCGCCGCACATGTGCGCCGCGGCGGATATGTACTCGGCCTCTGCGGGGGGTATCAGATGCTCGGGCGCACGATCAGCGATCCGCAAGGCATCGAAGGACCGCCGGGCGCGTCGGAAGGTCTCGGGCTGCTTGCGATCGACACGGTGCTCAGCGGTGACAAGATGCTCGAGCCGATTACAGGTACGAGCTTCGACAGCGCAACCTTCTCCGGTTATGAGATGCACATAGGCGTGAGCAGGGGCGAGGATTGCGAGCGCCCGTTTGCGCGCCGCGCCGACGGATCCCCGGAAGGCGCGATCTCCGCCGCCGGGCGCGTGATGGGCACCTATGTGCACGGGCTCTTCGGGGACGATCGCCAGCGCTCCGCCTGGCTGACGCGCCTCGGCTCAGGCCCTTCCGAATTCGCATATGATTCGCTGATCGATTCCACGCTCGATCGTTGGGCCGCGCACCTCGCCGCGCACCTCAACCTCGACCAGATCTGGAATCTCGCGAAGTGACTCTCCTATCCTCGCCCGCCAAACGGGCAAGAATGGAAGAATAGGCGTGTAGCCCGGATAGAGCGAAAGCGATATCCGGGGCCCCGGATTTCGCTACCGCTCAATCCGGGCTACGAGTGTCTCGCGTGACAGGGATAAAGTCGCAGCCGGTAGATGCCATTGAGGGAGGAACAATGAACGAGCACACAAAAAATACTCATCCTTGTGCTGATCGCAGAGAAGTTCTGCGTAATATTGGCAAGGCTTCCGCAGCCGCCGGCCTTGCATCGGCGTTTCCCATGAAGGCTTTCGCCCAGAGCAAGTCAGGTGAGGTGCCGCGCACCATCGCAGAGGCCGGCCAGCGCTTTCGCGACCGCTCGCTCGGCATAACCGAGCTGACGAAATCGTACCTGCAGGGCGCAAAAGATTTCAAACCGAAGCTCAATCAGTACATCACGCTCCCCGAGGAGGAAGCGCTGAAGACGGCGGCAACGCTCGAAGCCGAGCTTGCGCAGGGCAAGGTGCGCGGTCCGCTGCACGGCATTCCGGTCGTCGTAAAAGACAGCATGGACACCGCCGGCACGCTGACTACGGTAGGCTCGGAGTTCTTCAAGGATCGCGTGCCGCAGACCGATGCGCACGTGGTGAGCCTGCTGCGTCGCGCGGGCGCGATCATTCTGGCCAAGACCAATATGAACGAGTTCGCCGCGGGTGTTGCCGGACGTAACAAATATTTCGGCGACGCGCATAACCCGTGGGATGTGAACCGCTGGCCCGGGGGCTCTTCGAGCGGAACGGCGGCCTCGGTTGCGGGCGGGGTTTGCCTGGGCGGGCTCGGCGCCGACACGGGCGTTTCCATCCGCGGGCCTGCGGCGTGGTGCGGCCTCGTCGGCATCCGGCCGTCCTACGGGCGCGTCAGCGTGCGCGGGGTTTTTCCCCGCGCCTGGAGCTTCGACACGATCGGCCCCATGGCGCACACCGTCGCCGACACGGCGGCGCTGCTGCAGGCGATCGCGGAGTTCGATTCGCAGGACAAATACGCCCTGCGCGCGCCGGCGAGCGATTTTTCAGCCGGGCTCAACAGCGGCGTAAAAGGGCTGCGCCTCGGCGTGGTCGAGGACTTCACCTATCGCAACATCGATCCGGAAACGCAGAAAGCGGTTACCGTGTCGGCGGAGCTGCTCAACCGCATGGGCGCGCAG
>DATCJI010000496.1:0-7042 GCA_036562835.1 Xanthobacteraceae bacterium
CTCTCGTGCAGCAGCTGCTCGCTCGCGCGAACGAGCATGCGCGCGTCTTCGCATTTCTGCGCGCGCTCGCGCAGGACTGGAACAATGTCGCGCGCCCGCTGCAGCGCCTCGGCATAGCTCACCTGCGAGAAGTCGCGCCGAACCGACTGCGGCAGCGTGCCGACGCGCATCGTCGCCTCGATTGCACCGTCCATGGCGAGCGTCCGGTCCTGCGGCCCGAATTTCAGTGTAACTTTAGCCGCTCCTTGCACAAGCCTGCGCTGCTGGGGCGAGCTATTTGACGGCGCGCGGGTGCATCCCTACTTTCTGGATCAGTTTGAGCACGTACACAGCAGACGAGGAACCATGAAAGTCCGTAATTCATTGAAATCATTGCGCAGCCGGCATCGCAACAATCGTTTGGTGCGCCGCAAGGGTCGCGTCTACGTGATCAATAAGGTGCAGCGGCGATTCAAGGCGCGCCAGGGGTAAACGGATGCCGGAGATGAGATGTCAGAGATCAGATGTCAGAGATCGGAACGGACCTCGTCTGACCTCTGACATGCGGCATCTGACATCTGGTCGGATGCGCGCTTCGCTGATATCCGCAATGCTGATGCTGGGGCTCGTCCCGGCTTTCGGGCAGAGCGATCGCGAGCCGCTCAAGCCTGTTGAGCCGCCGAGCACAGTCCCGCGCGTGCAGCTTGCCGAGAAGGCTCAGCTCGACCGGCTCTTCGAGGCGCTCAAGCTCGCGCCCGACGAGGAAAGCGCCAGATATTTCGAGAATCGGATCTGGGCGATCTGGCTCAACTCCCCGAGCGATACCGCAAACCTCTTGATGGGCAGGGTGAAGACGGCCATCGATGACAAGGAATACGATCTCGCACTCAAACTGCTCAACGTGATCATCGAGATCAAACCCGACTTCACCGAGGCCTGGAACAGGCGCGCAAGCGTCTATTTCACGAAAAAGGATTTTCCCCGCTCACTCGCAGACATCCGCGAAGTGCTGGTGCGGGAGCCGCGCCATTTCGGCGCGCTTTCGGGGCTGGGCATCATTTTGCAAGATCTCGGCGACGAGAAAGGCGCCCTTGAGGCATTCAGGCGCGCGCTCGCCGTTCATCCGCACCTCGAGCGCGTTCCCGAGCTCATGAAGCAGCTCACCGAAAAGCTCGAGGGCCGCGACATTTAGTTACACGAACGCAATCCGCAACATGTTGGTGGCGCCGGGTCGCCCCAGGGGTACCCCGGCAACAATGATCACGCGCTGGCCGCTTTTGGCAAAGCCGTCCCTGATGGCCAGGCTGGTGGCTCGCTCCACCATGTCGTCGAGGTCGCGCGCATCCTCTGCGACGATGCTGTGCACCCCCCACGCCACGGCCAGCCGGCGGCCGGTCGAGAGATTGGGCGAGATTGCCACAATGGGCGACTTCGGGCGTTCACGGGCGACCCGTAACGCGGTCGCACCCCAGCTCGTCCAGCACACGATGGCCGACAGGTCGAGCGTCTCCGCAATCTGGCGTGCAGCTGCCGCAATCGCATCGGCGCCCGTCGCCTCCGGCTCGTTGCGCTGGGCATCCATGATGGTGCAGTAGAGCGGGTCTTTCTCGACCTCCTCCGCAATGCGATTCATGGTCGCCACGGCTTCCACTGGATAATTGCCAGCTGCCGACTCGGCCGAGAGCATGATTGCATCGGCCCCTTCGAAGATCGCCGTCGATACATCGGAGACCTCGGCACGCGTTGGCACCGGGCTGTTAATCATGGATTCCAGCATCTGCGTCGCTACCACGACGGGCTCGCCCGCACGGCGTGTACTCCGCGTCATGTATTTCTGCACTCCCGGCACCTTCTCGAGCGGCATCTCCACGCCGAGATCGCCGCGCGCCACCATCAGGGCGTCGGCAAGCTCGATGATCTCTGCGAGCCGGTGCACCGCTTGCGGCTTTTCGATCTTGGCCATTACAGCCGCGCGCCCCCGCGTGATCTTCTTGGCTTCCGCGATGTCCTCGGGCCGCTGAATGAAGGAGAGCGCAACCCAATCGATGCCGGCGTCCAGCGCTGCTTCGAGATCGGAACGGTCCTTGTCCGCCAATGCCGAGAACGGCACCGTGGTATCCGGCAGGCTTACGCCCTTGCGATCGGAGAGCTTGCCTCCGACCTCGACGCGCGTGACGATCCGCTCCGGATCGACTTCTGTGGTGGTCAGGCGGATCTTGCCATCGTCGAGCAGAAGTGCGTGCCCAGGCTCCAGCGCGGAAAAGATTTCCCGATGCGGCAGCTCGACCCGGTGCGCGTCCCCCGGAGCCGGATTGGAGTCGAGCACGAAGGTCTCGCCTTTCAGCAGGAGGGCGGGATTCTCGACAAACCGGCCGATACGCAGCTTCGGGCCCTGCAGATCGACCAGGATGCCGATCGGCCGGTCATGCTCCGCTTCAACACCGCGAATTGCGCGAACGAGCTCGCGCATGCGGTCGTGGCTCGTATGGCTCATATTAATGCGAAAGACGTCGGCGCCGGCGCGAAACAGCGCGGAGATGATACTCTGCTCCGAAGATGCAGGGCCGAGAGTCGCGACGATCTTGGTCCGACGGAGCCGTCGCATCAGAACATAATCCCAAAATTGGCGCTTGGTTCGCCCCGTGGGCTGGACCCGGGTCGGTACGGCTTTTAGGAAAACATCGTGCTCAAATAAACAGCCAGACTCCGCCCGCTGTTTCGAGGAACCCGTTCCCGGCGATTCTAGTTGCGGTTTTTCGAGGTCGGCGGTGGCGCCGTCGGCTTGCCGGCACCGGGTGGGGTCTGGAGCATGGGAACTCGCGATTGCAACGGCTGCTGCATGGGGGCCTGATCGGCCGATTCCGTCAGCTGCACCGTCCACGAAGGCTGGTCGCCCGTATCAACTTCGAAGAAGCCGGTGCGGTCGTAACCGCGCGCGAGGCAGTCCTCGGTGCCCCGAATCGTGAATTCCTTTTCCCGCGTGCACATGAAGGCCTGACCGGACCATTCGCCGCCGCGGTCATAATCCACGGCGTAGATATAATAAAAGCGCGCGACTAATGTCCCGCGCAGCACAGTCTCGCAGCTGCGGGCGGGAATGTTCCACCATCCCTCCGTTGTCCAGCCGTCGTTCTCCTTATATCCGACAGAAATGCCCACCCGATTGCCGGTATTGTTACAGAGGCGGAAGTCGGCAAGCGCGGGCTCGGCCGCAACGACCCCCACCAGATTGAAAAGGGCGCCACACGCAAGCGCCAGGACGTACTTGGTATCCACCCGGCGGCTCATTCGGTCCTGAGCGTCATATCGCCCCGATCTGCGTAGTCCGGTCAAGCCTCGAATTTCTCAAGCAATTCGGTCGAATTGTTGTCATTGAAATGGGCCGGGAGCGTGCGTCCATGAACATGCCGGCTCAGTGCCAACCCACACCTGCCAAGCCGGGAGGTGGAAAGGCGACGCCGCCCCTCTTATGTTCTGACGCGAGTGAAAATGCATTGAGCTTTGCGAAAGGAGTCTGCTCATGGCGCTTGACGACAAGCTTCAGACGGAGCTCGAAGCCGCCGCTTTCCGCCGGCTGATCGAGCACCTGCGCGCCCGGACCGATGTGCAAAACATTGACCTTATGAATATGGCCGGCTTCTGTCGCAACTGCCTTTCTAATTGGATGAAAGAAGCAGCCGAGGCCCGCGGCGTGCCGCTCTCGAGAGACCAGAGCCGCGAGCTCATCTACGGCATGCCTTACGAGGAATGGAAGGCCAAGCATCAGAAGGAGGCCGCGAAGGAGCAAAAGGCCGAATTTGCGAAGTCGGCCCATAAACATTGACACTTCCTCATATGTCTTGCCCCGCGAAAGCGGGGCATTGGTGTCTTGCTGTTACGTGATTACTGGATCGGCCGCCGACGCGGGCGATGACAGCTTGGCCTGTGTTCTTCGGGGATGGCACGCCTCGCGCCTTGACCTCGACGCTTCCGCTTCCGAAACGTTGCGCGTCATCCACGCCCACGAGGAGTCTCCATGACCGCGAGCGCGGCCGTAAAAGCAGAACAGCCCTCGACCCGTTTTGCGAAGGACCACCTAAAGGCTTTCGTCGAACGGGTAGAACGGCTTGAAGAAGAGAAGAAGGCGATTTCTGACGATATTCGCGATGTGTATGCGGAAGCCAAGGCGAACGGGTTCGATACCAAGGCCCTGCGCACCATCGTGCGCCTGCGCAAACAGGACCTGGAAGAACGGCGCGAGCAGGAAACCATTCTCGCCACCTACATGCATGCGCTCGGGATGGCGTAAGTCACTGTCGGCATGCGCGGACTTGATCGGCGCATGCACGTTTTCTCGTCTATAAAGAGGACGTGAAATGGCCATGAGGAGCCACGGCCATGACGGCAGCGATCTGAGATCAGCGCGTGGCCGTGCGTGGCGGGGGCGCCATTGAAGAGATGAATGTCACCGCGGCGCCGGAAAACTTCTCGGTGCTCATACCGCCATAGGGATCGCCGGAAGTGAAGGAAAGGGGCAGGGCCGTCGCAGGCTTCTGCAGATATTGACCGAGCCGGCGGAAGTCCGGCGCGCCGAGAAGCGTTGTCTTCATGTAGCTTTGCGCGCTCGGGCTCACGATCATGGCGCGCATCCAGGGATCATCGAAACGGTCGCCCACCCGCACAACGCCACCGATCTTGCCTGCTTTACCCTCGCCCATCGGCTCTTCAATCTTGCTCGTACCGCCGGCCGGCACACGCTCCTCGTTGCGCTTGGCTACGACAGTTGTGTCGGCGTGCGGTCGGCGCGCCATCGACCCCATGGGTAGCGGCTTGGCACTCGCAATCGGCGTCGGCTGAGCTGCATAGGAAAGAGCATTCGGAACCGGCTCGCCTTTATCGCCCACCGGCCATGGAGGCGTGCCCGCGCTTGTTTTGGACTCCGCATTCGTGGGTCGGCGTGCCGACGCAGATGGCGTCACCGGCACGCGCTGCTCTGCGGTTCCGTGCGGAACATCGACCGGCTCGGTCTTCGGTGTCCCCTGCCAGAAACCCCGCGCGCTGATCACGTCGCTCGCGCTCTGATTTGCACCCGGAGCATTTGTCGCCTGCGCGACGCGGACGACCGGTGCCGAGGAAACCTCCTCGGGAGCAGCGGCAAAGCTTGACACTACTTCCGATGTTGCGACGGTTGGAACGACAATTGTCGTGTCGGCGGAAGCGAGCTGATAGTTCTGCGGTTTCGCGATCGGCGTAGGCACTGCGGCAAGCTTTGCCTTCTGTGGCTTCGGTTCAGCCGTCCTCGCGGGAACGCTCGCTTGCGCGGAGGCGGTTTCCTCCTGGTCCTTCGCCCCGAAAAGCCGCGCAATGAAATTCGGCATCGCGCCCGAGCCCTGAACGTCCGCTCGCACAATCGCGGTGCCCTTTGCGTCGGAGGCAAACTGGCTCGCGAGCTGTCCCTTCGCCAGAATTTTGGCGAGCTGCGCCTCAGGCATGCGCGGCCAATGTCGCACGCCGCCGGTATCGAGATGCACGAACCCGGAGCTGGAATAGAAGCCGACGCCGCCACGCTGGGCGCGCAGCCCGGCTGCACGCACCTCCTCGAGCGGTACGCCCGGAATATGAAAATCGATAGCTTTACCCTGCATGTGCTGGCTGTGCTTGGCTACACCGCTCGAGTGCCGTCTCAGCGTCGCGTTGGTTGTGGGCGAGCGGTAACCGCACACGATCCAGATCGGCCCTTTGGCGCCCACTTCGCGGTGTACTTCCCACAACAGATCGATCACATGCGGATCCATTGTGGTCGGCTGCTCCTCGCGCCAGTCGCGCAAGACATGATTGAGCCGCGCGAGCGCCGCCTCGTCATACCGGCCATTCACCTTGTAGGTGACGGTCAGATCCTCGTTCGTGTGGATATGATGGAGCGAGATGGTGCGTGTCTCGCCTTCGGCGCTGGCATTCTGCAGTGTCTGGCAGCCCAAAAAGATGAGGGCTGCAGCAATGCTCCCGCAAGAGCCTGCGCGGGTGAGACGCAACTGCAATGGAAGCTTGCGCGCGGCTTTGACCGTCACATGCCTACCCATGTTGCCTGCGCCGCGCCCGAAAGGAACAAGTGTCCCCGACAAGCGCATTCATCCGCTAGCGAATGGTGCCGCGAATGATGCTAACGCAGTGTTAACCAGGGAAAGGTTAATGCGCGGTTAGCGCGACCCGTCCCCCCCAATTAAACGAGTCTGACAGGCGAGTGTGGCAAAAGCTTGCCATGCTGTCGAAAGCACAAAGAAAGGTTTAAAGGGTGGGGACACGCGCAAATATTGACAGCAGAATGGGTCAGGCGCGAAGCGCCATAACCCATCCAGGCTGTTTCATGCGGCAGGCCTCGGCGCGCTCACCCGCCCTGCAACTCTCACTGATAATACATGCCGCGCGGCGGGCGTACCACGCGTCCGGGCGGCGGCATTGGCCGGCCGAATAGCTGCGCAAAGAAGGAGCCCGGCGTCTGCGGGGCGGATGCGGCCGCCGTCCGCTTGCGGTTCGGTGACGATGACGACGCCACTTCCGGGTCCTGTTTGCGTTCGGGCGCCGGCGCATTTTCGATGATCGCCCGCTCGCTCCTGATGGCCGCCATGGTGCGGCTGTCGATGCCGTAGATGTCGCGGCGCGTCTGCAGTTTGCCCCCCTCGTCGACGAACGCGCTCTGGTAGGTGATGTGCACCCAGATGTTTGCCTGGGCCACCTGGATGTCCTGCTCCCCTGCGCCATAGAGCCGGGTTACTCGGTCCACGGTCCAGTGCTCGCTGGGGCGGGCGATGTTGAGCAGAATCTCCGCATATTTGGCGGGATCCTGCACCCGCATGCAGCCGTGGCTATGGGCGCGGACTTCCTCAGCAAACATGAACTTCTCGTTCGTGTCGTGCTGATAGACGATGTACTTGTTCGGGAAATTGAACCGAAGGCGGCCCAGCACGCTGATCGCGCTCGGCGGCTGCGACACGTGGATACCCCCGCCGGGCAGATACGTGACGTTGAGGCCCATGCGCGACAGAATCGTGGGATCGCGCTGCAGCATCGGCAAGTATTCGCCATA
>DATCJI010000534.1:0-4469 GCA_036562835.1 Xanthobacteraceae bacterium
GAAGACCACCAGCCAACTCGCGGAGCTCGGCAAGAAAGGCGAAGCGATCGGCCGCATCAAGTTCGAACTCAGCGACAAGACGGCGGCGCTCTTTGCGCTTGAAGCCAAGGACAGGCAGCTCTCCGAAGACTTGGCGACCACACAAGACGAACTCGCGGCCAAGACGGCTGCACTCGAAAAAGCCGAGCGCGCGTTTGCGACCACGCAATCCGACTTGGCTCAGGTCACGGCGAGCTTCAACGACACGTCCGTCGCCGCGGGCGGCCAACGCACCGAGGTAATGGCGCTGCGCGCGCAAACCGATGCCCTGAAGGGTCAGGTCGAAAGCTACGAGAAAGAAACCAAGGCGCTGTGGGATCACCTCAACCACAAGACGGCGGAACTGGAGGCATCGAACCGGCAGCTCGCGGAGGAGCGCGTCCGCGCGGATAATCTCGCCAACGAGAAGTCGTTGATCGAAAACGAGCTCAAGCGGTCGCAAGACGAGCGCGACAGGCTGCAGCGCGAGATCGCAGCGGTGAAGCGCGATGCCGAAAATGCCGGTGCATATGAGCGCATGGAAAGCGCCGTGCTGCGCGAGCGCATCGACGAGGTCGCCGCGGAAGTGGTGCGGCTGACCGCGGCGCTGGAGGGGCCGGGCTCGCCGATCGAAGCGATCCTCAACGCCGAGCGGCCGGCGGCAGCGTCGGGAAACGGACCGTCCATCAACTCCCGCGCCGGCGAATCCAAAGGCACGCTGGCCGACCGCATCCGCGCGCTGCAGGCACGCGCCGCGCGTGCTTCCCCGCCGCAGCGGGAGGCAAAGCGAGGCGCGCCGCGTGGCGCGCGCGCGGACAAGTGACCGGTACACACGCCCCGGGCAGTATGGCCTCGCTTGACACGGCGCCTGCCCTCTTTAAATGCTGGGCTTATCCGGGCGCTTAGCTCAGCGGGAGAGCGTTCCCTTCACACGGGAGAGGTCGTAGGTTCAATCCCTACAGCGCCCACCAGCCTTCGCTGCTTCGCAGCTCCCCTGACAAGGCATCCCCACCCAAAGCACGCGAAGGGCGCCCAGTCGGCGGACCTAGATCAGGCCAAGTCCACCGCAAAGCGTTTGAGATCGGCAAGCGAGCAGTAGCTCAAAGCGCCTTCGTGCGTAGCGCGCAAAATCACGCGGGGCGCTTGGCCCGCCTCGAGGGCTTCCTGCCATCGGGGTGCGCAAAGACACCAGCGGTCGCCGGGCTTGAGGCCAGGAAAACCGAAATCCGGCATCGGTGTCGAAAGATCGTTGCCGCGCGATTTCGAGAACGCGAGAAAAGCGGCGGTCATGACGGCGCACACCGTGTGGCTGCCGATGTCCTCCGGACTGGTATTGCAGCAGCCGTCTCGAAAGAACCCCGTCATAGGAGTTATGGAGCAGACTTCGAGCCGCTCACCGAGCACGTTGCGCGGCGCGCCCGGTCGACCGCCTCCATTACCGCTGTCGTCCCTCAGCATCTCGTCTCCGCATCCTGCATTTCGCGTCGATTTCCGCTCTTGTATCCGAATACTACCATCTTCGCAGGGGTGCGCGATCAGCGTGAGTCGGCTCAATAGCCGAGAGCGTCGCCGCTGAGACACCGCCGCGGCTTTTCGGCAACACTGCGCGGAAAATTTGCGTGCAGACGTACCGGACCGGTCGACAGTCGTCCCGCAACTTGTAGACTCGCAAGCTCACGGGTTCGGGCTTCGACATTCTGCGCTCGATGATGCGGGGGGTTCGTCATGTTTGCACGCTTCCTTGTCGTCGGCGCGTGCGCCGTCGGGTTGCTTGCGTCCGTCTGTGTCACGCCGGCCGCGGCCCATCCCTACGACCAGTACATTCGCGGCCGCTCGTTGTTCGGCACTTTATTCGGGCCCTCGATCGCGCGCATGCAGGTCAGCTATCCCGGCAATCACAAGCCCGGCACCATCGTGGTCAGCACCGCACAGCGCCGGCTCTATCTGGTGCTCGGCAACGGCCAAGCGCTGAGCTATGCCATCGGCGTCGGCCGCGCGGGCGCTGCCTGGAGCGGCGTCACCCAGGTCACCGCCAAGCGCGAGTGGCCGGACTGGACGCCGCCGCCGCAGATGCTGCAGCGCCGGCCCGATCTGCCGCACCACATGACGGGCGGACCGGACAATCCGCTCGGGGCGCGCGCGATCTATCTCGGCGCAAGCCTTTATCGCATTCACGGGTCGAACGAGCCGGACACGATCGGCCAGGCATTGTCGTCGGGCTGCATCCGCTTGACCAATGAGGACGTGATCGATCTCTACAACCGGGTCCAGATCGGCGCGACCGTGATCGTGCAGTAGAATCGAGCACCGGGCAGGCGACGGAGAGGGTATGGCCCGCCGCAGCGCCTCGTTGCGTCAGCGCTTGAGGCCCTTGCCGGCGAGATCATCCAGATAGTCCTGCCAGTAAGCGTCCCGGTTTCGACCAAGCGCCAGAAAGTAATCCCAGCTGTAGATGCCGGTCGAATGCATGTCGTCGAAGACGAGGCGCACCGCGTAATTACCGATCGGATTCACTTCGAGAATGGCGACATCCTTCTTGCCTGCGACGGTCTTGCGCTCGTCCGGTGAATGGCCCTGCACCTCCGCGCTCGGACTCTTGACGCGCAAATATTCGGCGCTCAGGTCGAATCTCTCGCCGGTATCGAAAGTGATGGTCAGCGTCTTGCGGTCCTTGTGCAAACGCAGTTCGCTCGGCCAAGGCTTCGACGCTGCGTCGCTCATGTCGACCTCCTGCTTCAGGGGACTGTTCGACGCGAAATTAGACCACGCTGGCCCCGCCCGATAGCCGTTGAAGCTCAGCCACAGCGGACGCCAAGCGGCAGAGCAGATGCCTTTCCCGTGATCTGATCTTCTGCTTACATGCTGCCAAAATAACCGAACCGGGCGGCCATGGGAGGCTGATTGGTCGCAAGCGAATTCGGCGAGGGGCGACAGTCAGACGCAAACGCGATCCGGCGGGATGCACGGTTTCCTCGCGATGTGTTGATCTGACCCTGCAAAGCCCAATGCAGGGTCGAACGCGCCTGCGCGAATTCCTTTGTCGCGGGGGCGCGCGCCAGGGAGGCTGAAATGGACATGATCGGGGGGGAACTCGGCTTCATGGCCGCCTCCGCGGGCAAGGCCTTCCTCATGCTGATGGAGCCGCAGCGCCTGATGTTCCTGGCGCTCGGCTGCATCATGGGCCTCGTGCTGGGCATCGTTCCCGGGATCGGCGGCCTCACCGGAACGGCGATGCTGCTGCCGTTCACCTTCAACATGGACCCGTATGCTGCCTTCGCGCTGCTGCTGGGTCTCGGCGCGACGACCGCAACCGGCGACCCCATTCCGGCGGTCCTGTTCGGCGTGCCCGGAGGTGCCGCTTCGGCCGCCACGGTGCTGGACGGCTTCCCGATGGCGAAGAAGGGCGAGGCAGGACGCGCGCTCAGCGCCGCCTACATGTCTTCGCTCATGGGAGGCATCTTCGGCGCGCTGCTGATGGCCATCAGCATTCCGATCCTGCGCCCGGTGATGCTGTTCATCGGATCACCGGAGCTTCTGGCTTTTGCCGTGCTCGGCATCTCCATGGTCGCGGTATTGTCCGGCAATGCGCCGCTGCGCGGGATTACCGCCGGCTGCCTCGGCGTCATGATCGCGATGATCGGGACGGATCCGCAAACCGGCACGCTGCGCTGGACCTTCGACAGCCTTTATCTGTGGGACGGCTTGCCGCTTACGCCGCTGTTGCTCGGCATCTTTGCGCTGCCTGAGCTGTGTGACCTGTTGATCGCCCGCGTGGCGATCGCGGCGAAGGCCGGCACCGCCAACATCTACAAAGGCCAGTGGCAGGGGGTGAAGGACTGCTTCACGCACTGGTGGCTGATCTTGCGATGCTCGTGGATCGGAGGCGGCATCGGCTCCATTCCCGGCATCAGCGCGTCGGTCGTGGACTGGCTCGCTTACGGCCATGCGCTCAAGACCGAGAAGGGTGCGAGCGCGACCTTCGGCAAGGGCGACGTGCGGGGCGTGATCGCGTCCGAGAGCTCCAACAATGCCAAGGAGGGCGGCGCGCTCGTTCCGACCGTCGCCTTCGGCGTCCCCGGCAGCGCCACCATGGCGATCCTGCTCGGCGCGTTCCTGATCCATGGTCTGGTCCCCGGCCCCGACATGCTGACGAAGAACCTCAGCATCACCTACTCGATGGTGTGGTCGGTGGCGCTGGCAAACATCTTGGGCGCCGGCCTGTGCTACGCGTTCAGTCCGCAATTCGCCAGACTCGCGACGCTGCGCTACACGCTCATCCTGCCGGCAGTGCTCGGCATCATCTATATCGGCGCGTTCGAAGCGAGCCGGCAATGGGGCGATCTTTTTACCTTGCTGTTTTTTGGTCTGGTCGGCTGGATCATGAAGCAGCTCAAATGGCCGCGCCCGCCCCTCATCCTCGGCGTCGTGCTGGGCGACATCATCGAGCGCTA
>DATCJI010000035.1:0-2820 GCA_036562835.1 Xanthobacteraceae bacterium
GCGGCGGAATGAGCCTGCTCGAGGTCACTGGTCTCAATACGTATTACGGCGACAGCCACATCCTGTTCGACGTCGCGCTGCGCGTCGAACGCAACGAAGTGGTGGCGCTGCTCGGCCGCAACGGCGCCGGAAAGAGCACGACCTTGAAGACCCTGATGGGCGTGGTAGAGCCGCGCGAGGGTTCGATCGTGTTCGACGGCGCAGAGATTGCCGGCAAAAAGAGCCACGCAATCGCGCGCGCGGGCATGCAGCTGGTGCACGAGGACCGCCGCATCTTCGGCAGCCTGAATGTCGAGGAAAACCTCGTGCTTGCCGGGCTCACGGCCGCGAACCGCTGGCCGCTTGAGCGCATCTACGAAATGTTTCCGCGGCTGCGAGAGCGGCGGCGAAGCCGCGGCACAGATCTTTCCGGCGGCGAGCAGCAGATGCTGGCAATAGCGCGCGCGCTCGTGCGCGATCCCAAGATCATCCTGCTCGACGAGCCGTTCGAGGGATTAGCCCCGGTGATCGTGCGCGATCTCGTGCTTGCGTGCCGCGAGTTGGCCGATGCCGGCCAGACCATTGTGCTAGTAGAGCAAAATCTCGCTGCCGCGCTCACGCTGGCGCAGCGTGCCTACATCATCAACAACGGGCATATCGCCCACGAGGGGCCGACCAGCGAAATCAAGGCGCGCCCGAAACTGCTCGAGCGCTATCTTGGCGTGTAGCACACGCCACGCACATCAGTTACGAACACGCATGCGCAAGCGGCTGCGGGCGGTATTTATGCTGGCGTGTGTGGCGGCAAGTGCGCTTGCCGCGCCCCTGCCTGCATTTTCCCAGGACTGGCCACAGCGCCAGATTCGTATCATCGTGTCATTCGGGCCGGGCGGAGGCGCCGACATCATAGGCCGCATTCTTGCGGAAGGAATGCAGGAGCGGTTCGGCAAGCCGGTCATCGTTGAAAACAAGCCAGGCGCCGGCGGCATCGTCGGCAATGACTCCGTGGCCAAGGCAGCCCCCGACGGCCACACGCTCGGCATCATGACCGCGGGGCAAATTATCGCCGCGGTCACGCGAAAGAGCATGCCGTATGCGACCGAGGCGCTGACGCCGGTGGCGCGCGTGGCGGACGCGAGCTTGATCATCGCCGCGCGTCCCGATTTTCCGGCAAATGATGCGCGCGAATTGGTGCGGCTTGCCAAAGCCGATCCCGGAAAGATCGTGTTTGCAAGTCCCGGATTTGCCGCCACGCAGCATTTTGCCGGCGAGCTGTTCAAACAGATCGCCGGCGCCGATCTGTTGCACGTTCCTTATCGCACCACGCCCGAAGCAATAGCCGCCGTGCTGGGCAAACAGGCGGATGTTCTCTTCGATACCGTGTCTGCGTTGATCGGCCAGGTGCAATCCGGCAGCCTGAAGGCGCTCGCGGTGACCGGCAAAGATCGGTTTCCTGCCGTACCGGATGTGCCGGCGGCGATCGAGTCAGGCGTGCTGCCCGGCTACGACGTCACCACCTGGTACGGCGTGTTTGGTCCTCCAGACATGCCGGGCGCCGTCGTTGCCAGGCTCAATCACACGCTCATGGAGCTCATTCAAGAAGACAAGGTGCGTCAGCGGCTTGCCGGCGTCGGGGTGGTCGTCCGCGGCTCCACGGCTGAGCAGTTCGGCGCGTTCATGGCTGACGAATCCAAACGATGGGATGCGGTGCGCGAGGCTGCGGGAATTGCGCAGCAATAGGCCCCTCACGATCAACGCAGCGGAGGCTAGACGTCGAGCATCTCGTCGTCGGCGAACGCCGCGCGCTCCTGGATGAAGGCGAAGCGGCCCTCGGGCTTGTTGCCCATGAGCTGCTCGACCGAGCTGTCCGTTTTCTTTTTTTCCTCGTCCACCACCACGACACGCAGGAGCGTACGTTTGCGCGGGTCCATGGTGGTTTCCTTTAGCTGACCGGCCATCATCTCGCCCAGACCTTTGAAGCGCCCGATCTCCACGTTTGCGTTGTGGTGAAATTCTTTCTTGATCAATGCGTCGCGGTGCTTGTCATCCCGTGCGTAGAAAATCTTACCACCGTGACTAAGCCGGTACAGCGGCGGCACCGCCAGATAAAGGTGACCGTCCTCGATGAGCTTCGGCATCTGGCGGTAGAAGAAGGTGATCAGCAAGGAGGCGATGTGGGCGCCATCGACGTCCGCATCCGTCATCACAATGACCTTCTCGTAGCGCAGATCCTCCTCGCGATAGTGCGTGCCCGTGCCCACCCCGAGCGCCTGCACCAGATCGGCGAGCTGCTGGTTCTGCGAAAGCTTGTCCTTGCCTGCCGAGGCGACGTTTAGAATCTTGCCACGCAGGGGCAGCACCGCCTGGGAGGCGCGGTCGCGCGCCTGCTTGGCCGAGCCGCCCGCGGAATCTCCCTCGACGATGAAAATCTCCGAGCCTTGCGCCGCCGTGTTGGTGCAGTCCGCAAGTTTGCCGGGCAGGCGCAGCTTGCGGGCGGCGTTTTTGCGCGAAATTTCTTTTTCCTGCCGACGGCGGACGCGCTCCTCGGCGCGCTCGATGACGAAGTCGAGCAGCTTGTTCGCCTGCATATGGTTTCCGGCAAGCCAATGGTCGAAGGGATCCCGGATCGCGTTCTCCACGAGCCGGCTCGCTTCGGCAGTGGCAAGACGGTCCTTGGTCTGGCCCTGGAACTCCGGCTCGCGAATGAACACCGAGACCATGCAGGCGGCGCCGGTCATCACGTCATCAGCGCCGATGACCGAGGCGCGTTTGGCCTGTCCCACGCGTTCTGCGTGGTCCTTGACACCCTTGACCAACGCGCTGCGCAGGCCTGCTTCGTGC
>DATCJI010000040.1:0-3177 GCA_036562835.1 Xanthobacteraceae bacterium
CGGAGCGTTTGCGCACAACCTGGTCAAAGCCGGATGGCAGGTGATCGGCTACGATGTCGATGCCGCACGCACCCGCGCTGCGCGCAAGTCAGGTGTCGAAACGGCGGAGGATGTGCAGGCGCTCGTCCGCGCGACGAAGACGATCATCACCAGCCTGCCCAGCCCGGCGGCGCTCGAACGCACCGTATCGGCGATCACTGCAGCGCGCGTCCAGCCGCGTATCGTTGTGGAGGCGAGCACATTTGGACTCGCGGACAAGATGAAGGCGGAGCGCGCATTGCACACCCATGGCCACATCATGCTGGACTGTCCGGTCAGCGGCACCGGCGCGCAGGCGCGAACCAAGGACCTCGTCGTCTATGCCAGCGGGGACAGCGCCGCCATTCGCAAGCTGCGTCCGCTGTTCGCCGGTTTCTCGCGCGCCGCACACGATCTTGGCGCCTTTGGCAATGGGAGCCGAATGAAATACGTCGCCAACCTTTTGGTCGCGATCCACAACGTCGCAAGCGCCGAAGCCATGGTGCTTGGGCTCAAGGCCGGCCTCGATCCACAGACCATCTTCGACATGGTGACCACGGGGGCCGGCAACTCGCGCGTGTTCGAATTGCGCGCTCCCATGATGGTCAAAGACCGCTATGACGATGCGACGATGAAGATTTCCATCTGGCAGAAGGACTTGGCGGTGATCGGCGAGTTCGCGCGTCAGCTGGGCTGCCCTACGCCATTGTTCGACGCAACGGTTCCGATCTACGACAAGGCTCTGACGAGCGGCCACGGCGAAGAGGACACCGCCGCTGTGTGCGCGGTGCTGGAAAAAGCGGCCAGGCTTAAACGCCGACGGAAAGCTTGACATAAGTTGTAGCCCGGGTGAGCGAAGCGACACCCGGGACGATCCCCGCATACCATTTCGCTCATTCGGCACGCGTGCCTCAGGCGCGCAGGAAATCGAGCACTGCTGTCTCCGCGAGCACCGCCTGCGGAATGCTGTGACGTTGCGAGCGCGCACGCTCCTCCACAGTCTGCGAAGCCTGCAGATAGGCGCCGAGATGGCGGGCGCGCTCGATGATGCGGCGGCCAACCGGCCCCCGCTCGCTCTCGAAGCGCCGCAGCGCAGCCTCGACGTCGCCGCGTCCGAGCGCCGCCACAAGCGCGGCCGCATCGTCCGCCGCCTTGGCCACACCCGCAGCGACATGCGGCCGGGCCACGAAGGCGGCGTCGCCCATGATGGCGACCCGGCCGAATGCCATGCGCGGCGTTTCGAGATCGTAGATGGGCTGCAGGATCGGCTCGTCGATCATGCGCACGAGCGCCCGGAATTGCGGCGCGAGAAGCCGCTCCGCATCCGCACGCATGGATGCGATCGCCGATCTACGGATGAGCGGCGGGGGAATGGAAATTTCGTGATAGGTGCCACTCTCGTCCGTGAGCAGCTCCCGCAATTCGCTTGCCTCGTCAGCGGGCCGATACCAGACGATGTTGTAGCGCCGGTGCCTGGGGCGCAGGTCGTTCTCCGGTCCGGCAACCGGATAACCCAGAAACTGCTCTCCTGCCGGCAGGCAGAACGTCATGTATTCGAAAAGCTCGCGGTGAATGTCCGGCGGGAATGCAGCTTCGGGCAGCAGCGCTCGCCAGGCGACATAGCCGGCATATAAGGGCGTGAGCTGCGGCAGGCACTGCTGCCGCACCCCCGAGCGCAGCCCATCAGCTCCGACCAGCAACTCGCCCTGCTCGCTCCCGCCATCGCTGAAATGTGCAACGATCGCATCGGAAGTTTCCGTGAAATGAGTGAGGCCCCGTCCACGGTGATAATGCGTCGAGGGAAATTGATCGCGCAACGCACGATACACGCGCTCCCACGCGGTGAGCACCTGCGGACATGCGAACTCGTTCATCACCCGTCCTGAAGCATCGAGAATCTTTCGTGTTGTGATCTCGACGCCGAGACCAGCTGTCTCGATCCCCATGCGCGCCAGCGTGGCGATGAGATCCGGCTGGGCAACGATGCCGGCGCCGCGCCCGGCCAGCTCGCCATCCACGCGCTCAAAAATATCGGCCTGCCAGCCCGCCCGGCGCAGCAGCAACCCGGCCAACAGGCCGCTCATCGAGCCGCCGATCACCAGCGCGCGGCGATTTATCCTCTGCAAGCGCCAACCCCGCCTGTTTCACACCCGAACCAGCTGGTATATATCAGGACAAAACTGGAGGTACGCCATGGCTTTGACGATGCTCGACAAGCACGCCGAAAGCTCGGACCGATCCGCTTGGCCGCCGGCCATTGCCGCCGAATTCGAGCGCGAAAGCAAAAATCCCAATGCGTGCGTGGGCACCGAGCTCGTCTCTGAAAGCGATCGCGTCCGCGTGTGGACAATCAGGCTGCAACCTGGAGAACGCGTCGGCTTCCATCGTCACGTCCTCGATTATTTCTGGACATGCGTGAACGGCGGGCGCGGCCGGCAACACGTGCACGACGGCACAACCGTGGAATACACCTATGTCCCGGGTGAAACCCGGCATGAGAGCTATGGTGCCGGGCAATTCAAGGTGCACGATCTGGAAAACATCGGCGATGACGAGCTGGTGTTCATGACCATCGAGTTTTTGCAAAGCGCCAACAAGCCGATGCCGCTGCCCCAGGGAGTGCGACCTCGCGCCGCGGCTTAGGCCGAGCCTGGTCTTAAGCATCCTCAACCTGTCATCGCCCGCGCAGGCGGGCGATCCAGTAATCACAGCAGCATGCGGTTGCACGCCGTTCTTCCGAACGACCAGTGATTACTGGATGCTCCGCTTTCGCGGAGCATGACATGGCAGGTTTGGCGCGGCGGGCGCGGGCTCGCGCGGCAGGGCTAGCCAAGCGCCGGTCCTTCCTGCACACTGGCTGCAAATAATCAGATCAGCGGTTGCGCATCGTCGCCGCAACGAGACTGCGGGGGGAAGCGGTGGCACTTAGCCTCGATTTGCTGCTCAATGCGGTGATCGCCGGCATCCTGCTTGGCGGCTTCTATACCGCCGTAACGCTCGGCGTCTCGATCTCCTTCGGCATTCTCGACATCGTCAATATCGCGCATCCCGCCTTCATCATCATGGGGTCGTACATTGCTTATATCGTCAACTACAAACTCGGCATCGATCCCATTGTGACCAGCATCGTCATGATGCCGGTGTTCTATCTGCTCGGCG
>DATCJI010000091.1:0-4512 GCA_036562835.1 Xanthobacteraceae bacterium
GGCAGTGCGGTATTTCTGCACGTCGCGCGCCCTGACCGCTTGCCCACGGCCGGTTGCATCGCCATGCCCGCGCGTGACCTGCTTCGGATGGCGCAGAGCCTAAGCCGCAAAACGCGAATCAGGATTCAGAGCTAAGGTGTACGCACCCCGCGCGCGCCGAATATGGCGGTGCCGATGCGCACGTGGGTGGCGCCGAACTGGATAGCCAAGGCAAAGTCCGCGCTCATGCCCATGGAGAGGAGTGAAAGCCCGTTGCGGCGGGCGATCTTCGCGGTCAGGGCAAAATGCGGTGCAGGCGGCTCATCGAACGGCGGAATGCACATGAGCCCGGAAATGGTCAGCCCATGACGCTCGCGGCATGCGGCAATGAACGCATCCGTGTCTTCCGGGAGCACGCCTGATTTCTGCGGCTCGGCGCCCGTGTTGAGCTCCACGAATAGCGTCGGCGTCCGGCCCTGGCGCGCGATTTCCCTGGCGAGCGCTTCGGCGAGGCTTGGCCGGTCGAGCGAATGGATGGCATCAAAGAGAGCAACCGCATCTTTCGTCTTGTTCGACTGCAGCGGGCCAACGAGGTGCAGCTCGATGCCGGGATGCCGCGCACACAACGGCGGCCATTTCGCCTTCGCTTCATGCACGCGGTTCTCGCCAAACGTGCGCTGCCCCTCGGCGATCACAGGCTCGATCGCGGCCGCATCAAAGGTCTTCGCGACGGCGACGAGCGTGACGCTCGCGGGATCGCGTTGCACCTCTTTACAGGCCTGCTCGATCTTTTCGCGAACGCTCGCGAGCGGCGTGGCAATCACAGACGCGCGGGTCATTGCGCATCGTGGAAGATAATGCCGAGCGTCTGACGCTGGCCGGAGCGCAGCCGGCTGACGCCGTGGCGCATGTTGACCTGGTACGTGCCCCGGCTGCCGCGCACCGGCCGATGATGCACCGGAAAGATCACGCCCTCGCCTTGCCGCAACGGAACCACTTCGGCGCGCGACTGCATGCGCGGGCGCTGCTCGGTCAGGACAAATTCTCCGCCAGTGAAATCCTGCCCCGGCCGCGAAAGCAAAAACGCAACCTGCAGCGGAAACACGAGCTCGCCATAGAGATCCTGGTGCAGGCAGTTGTAATCGCCGGGAGCGTAGGAGAGGAGGAGCGGCGTCGGCTTGCATTGCCCCGCCTCGTGACAGCGCGCGAGATACGCTTCGTGCTCGCGCGGATAGCGCGTCGGCTTGCCCTGAACCGTGCACCAGGCATTCGCAATGTCCGCCAAGGGGGCATAGAGCGACGCACGCAAGGCGGCGACGAGGTCGGGCAGCGGATAGGCAAAATATTTGTACTCGCCGCGGCCGAAACCGTGGCGAGCCATGACGATGCGGCTGCGAAACGGCGCGTCCGCCGCATAGGCTTCGCGCAGCGAACGGGATTCGTCTGCGTCGAGCAGCACGCCCGTGGTGGCGCAGCCGTGCGCATCGAGGTCGGCGGCGATACGCGCCCAATCGAGAGCTTCGATGCGCGCCGCAATAGCTTGCGGCGCCGGATGATGTTTGAGACGCGCAGCCGGGCGGGCGCTCACGCGGCCTTCTCCCGGTCGAGCAGCGCGCGCTTGCGCTCGACGCCCCAGCGGTAGCCCGAGAGCGAACCGTCGGTGCGCACTACGCGATGGCACGGAATGACGACCGCGATCGCATTCGATGCGCAAGCGCTCGCGACCGCGCGGACGGATTTCGGCGCACCGATTTTCCTGGCCAGATCCGAATAGGTCGCCGTCGAGCCTGCCGGAATGGCGGAGATCGCATCCCACACGCGCTGCTGAAACGCGGTGCCGCGGATGTCGAGCGGCAGATCGAAGCCGCGCGCAGGCCTTTCGACAAATCCGATGATGCGCGCGACCCGGGCTTCGAACTCCTTGTCCCCGCCGATCAGCTTGGCGTGCGGAAAGCGATCCTGGAAGTTGCGCACGACTTTTTCCGGATCATCGCCAAACTCGATAGCGCAGACGCCTCTGCGGGTTGCGGCCACCAGAATGCTGCCCAGCCAGCATTCGCCGAGGGCAAACCGGATCTCGGCACCTTTGCCTCCGGCGCGAAACTGGCTCGCTGTCATGCCGAGCAGCTCGGACGACGCTGCATAGAAGCGCCCGTTGGAATTGAAACCGGCGCCATAGATCGCCTCGGTCACCGTATCCCGCTGAGCGAGCTCACCCCGCAGGCGCCGCGCGCGGCACGCCTCTGCATACCGTTTCGGTGTCACCCCGCAGGTAGCCTTGAACACGCGGTGAAAGTGGTAAGCACTCATACCGGCCGATCGCGCGAGCGTATCGAGGCTCGGCACCTCTTCGGCCGCCTCGATGCGGCGGCAGGCCTCGCGCACGGCGCGTGCGCGGCGTTCGTGCAGCGAAGGCTCGTCAGGGCGGCAGCGCCGGCACGGGCGAAACCCGGCGCGCTCGGCTTCCGCACAGGTGGCGTAAAACGCAACGTTCTCGCGCTTCGGCAGGCGCGCCCCGCACGAGGGTCGGCAGTATACGCCGGTGGTGCGGACTGCATAATAGAATGCGCCGTCGGCCGCAGGGTCGCGCCGGCGCACTGCGTCCCAGCGATCCTGCTCCGCCTGCAAGGGTGCCTGCGTTCTGCTCATAGTCTCCAAGGATAACATTGTCATGCTCCGTCAGTATGCAACTGACGGGTAATCTAGAAACGCACGGCGCCTCCGACACTCCGCTCCTTGCTCTCAAATTCCACACGGTTGACCCCGAGGCCTTCTCTCCCTACAGCGCTTCGTAAATATTTGCCGGGCATAAGAGATTCGATGGCGATCGAGCGTTACAACGCCCGCGAGGCAGAGCCGCGTTGGCAGAAGGAATGGGAAGCGCGCGGAATCTTCGCGACCCCGAACGACGATCCGCGCCCGAAATACTACGTGCTCGAGATGTTTCCCTACCCGTCGGGGCGCATCCACATGGGGCACGTACGCAACTATGCCATGGGGGATGTGGTTGCGCGCTTCAAGCGCGCCACGGGCCTCAATGTGCTGCATCCCATGGGCTGGGATGCCTTCGGCATGCCGGCCGAAAATGCCGCCATGGAGCGCAAGGTGCATCCCTCCGCGTGGACGCACCAGAACATCGCGGCCATGCGCGCGCAGCTCAAGTCCATGGGGCTCTCCATCGACTGGCGCCGCGAGATCGCGACTTGCGAGCCGGGCTACTACAAGCACCAGCAGCGCATGTTTCTGGATTTCCTGCGCGCCGGCCTCGTCGAACGCAAGCTCGGCAAGGTGAACTGGGACCCGGTCGAACGGACCGTGCTCGCCAATGAGCAGGTCATCGACGGCCGCGGCTGGCGTTCCGGCGCCGAGGTCGAGCAGCGCGAGATGATGCAATGGTATTTCGGTATCAGCAAATTCTCCGACGATCTGCTCGCATCCCTCGATCGTCTCGACCGCTGGCCCGAGAAGGTGCGCCTCATGCAGCGCAACTGGATCGGCCGTTCCGAGGGGCTGCTCGTTCGCTTCGCGCTCGATCCTGAAACAACGCCGAACGGAGAGGACGAGCTCGAAGTCTTCACCACGCGGCACGATACCTTATTCGGCGCGAAATTCATGGCGCTCTCGCCCGATCATCCGCTTGCCGCCGCGGCCGCGGCAAAGAATCCGGCGCTCGCTTCCTTCATTGCCGAATGCAAGCGGCACGGCACCGCGCAGGAACTCATCGACACCGCCGAGAAGCAGGGATTCGACACCGGCATGCTGGCGGTGCATCCGTTCGACGCGGGCTGGAAGCTTTCGGTCTATGTGGCGAATTTCGTGGTGATGGAATACGGCACCGGCGCCATCTTCGGCTGTCCGGGACACGATCAGCGCGATCTCGAATTCGCCAACAAATATCAGCTCGGCGTCACGCCTGTGGTCTGCCCGCCCGATCAGGACCCGAAGAGCTTCGTGATTACGGACACCGCCTACGACGGCGATGGACACATGATCAATTCGCGCTTTCTCGACGGCATGACAGTCGAGCAGGCCAAGGAAGAAGTCGCCGCGTTCCTCGAAAGCCGGTCACGCGGCGATGGTCCGGCGAATGGTCCTGTGGCGCGCCGGCAGGTCAATTTTCGCCTGCGCGACTGGGGCATCTCGCGCCAGCGCTACTGGGGATGCCCCATCCCGGTCATCCATTGCGAGCGCTGCGGCATCGTGCCGGTACCGTACGAGGAGCTGCCTGTCGAGCTGCCGCAGGATGTGGATTTCGACCGTCCCGGCAACCCGCTCGAGCGTCACCCCACCTGGAAAGATGTGATCTGTCCCCAATGCGGCGCGCCCGCGCAGCGCGAAACGGACACGATGGACACGTTCGTCGATTCGTCGTGGTACTTCGCGCGCTTCACTGACCCGTGGATCGAGAGCGCGCCGACCGACAGGGTGCAAGTCGATCACTGGATGCCGGTCGATCAGTATATCGGCGGCATCGAGCACGCGATCCTGCATCTGCTCTACAGCCGCTTCTTCACCCGGGCCATGCGCATGACC
>DATCJI010000146.1:0-1580 GCA_036562835.1 Xanthobacteraceae bacterium
CTACGGGCCGAACCGCAGCGCGATGTCGCGGCGCACCGCCGATTACGTCCACCGCATCGCGCGCGGGGCAAAGCCGAGCGAACTGCCGATCGAGCGGCCGACGATCTTCGAGCTCGTCATCAATCTGCGGACCGCCAAGGCGCTCGGCCTGGAGTTTTCGCAGGCCATGCTGCTGCGCGCTGACGAGGTGATCGAGTAGCCGCATTGGCGCACTTTTCGGACGTGGCAGCCGCGCAAACCCATGTCCGGTTTCAGGGGGTGAGTTCAACTGATCGATGCAACATCTTCTAATCTTACGGGATGGGGAGGTGTGCGATGGGGTTGCATGCACGGTTATGGTTCACGGCGGCGCAGAAGGCTGAGCTCTGGGAGCGCTGGAAGAACGGACAAAGTGCTGCGGCCATCTCGCGAGCGCTGGAAAGGAGGAACAAGACCGGCGTTGAGCGGATCGTGGTACTTCATGGAGGGATCGCGCCGGCGCCGCGCCGGAGAGCCTTGGCAGCACTAAGGCTTGAGGAACGCGAAGAGATTTCCCGTGGCATTGCGGCGAGCCGGTCGATCCGGCAGATCGCCCAGAGCCTCGGACGGGCGCCATCGACAGTAAGTCGGGAGATCAGGCGCAACGGCGGCCTTCAGGGCTATCGTGCAAACCAGGCCGATCGGCGTACCTGGGAGCGAGCATTGCGCCCTAGGCCTTGTCGTTTGGCGCTGCATAGGGAGCTACGATGGCGCGTGGCGCAGAAGCTCGCGCTGCAATGGTCGCCGGAACAGGTGTCCGGCTGGCTGAAGCAAGAGTTCCCAACCGACCAAGACATGCATATATCTCACGAAGCGATCTATCGCAGTCTCTTCATCCAGACCCGCGGCGTGCTGAAGAAAGAGCTGACGGCGCATTTGCGTACTGCGCGGCGGATGCGTCGCCCCAAGAGCCACAACGCGAAGAGTGGACAGGGGCGTATCCTCGATATGGTCTCTATCCGCGAGCGGCCTGCCGAGGTTGAGGATCGCGCCGTGCCGGGGCATTGGGAAGGAGACCTTCTTACCGGAGCGAACGACACGCACATAGCCACTCTCGTCGAGCGCAATACGCGCTTCACGATGCTCGTCAGGATGCCCCGCAAGGACACGACGACGGTTGTTGCCACGCTTGCCAAGCACATCCGCAAGCTGCCTAAGGAGCTGCGACGCTCCCTGACGTGGGATCAAGGCAAAGAGATGCATGCCCACCAGCGCTTCACGGTTGCCACCGACGTCCAGGTCTACTTCTGTGAGCCGCGCAGCCCCTGGCAGCGCGGCTCAAACGAGAACACCAACGGCCTGCTGCGTCAGTACTTTCCAAGAGGAACCGACTTCTCGCACGTCTCTCAGAGTTACCTGAATGCGATTGCCCTGCGACTCAATCAACGTCCGCGAAAGACCTTGGGCTTCGAAACGCCAGCCAATAGACTACAAGCGGTGTTGCACTGAACGATTGAACCCGCACCCCAAGAGCGGACATTCGGCCAATGCCCGCGTTTAGCTCATCGTCGCCTTTTAAAGATCGCCGTCAGCAACGGCGTGCAGCGCCAGCTCACGCAACA
>DATCJI010000227.1:0-3691 GCA_036562835.1 Xanthobacteraceae bacterium
GCTTTGCGCATCATGAGCGCGTTTGCCCTACGATTGGGAAAACCGGATGTCTTCACCGCACCGGCGGAGAGGGCACGGCGCAGCTTCGCGCGCTTCGTGCGCCCGGACGGCCATGGTTTATACGATGTCATTGATGCTCCGAATGGAAATGACGCTACCAAGAGGCCGAACCAGATTTTTGCGGTAAGCCTACCTTACAGTCCGCTTTCCGCCGACGCACAAGGGAGCGTCGTGCGGATGTGCAGACGCCATCTTCTCACCGCCTTTGGCTTGCGCTCGCTTGCGCCCGGCGAGCCCGGCTATCGCGGAGCGTATCGGGGTGGCGTTCGGGAACGCGACAGCGGCTATCACGAGGGGCCGGTGTGGGCATGGCTCCTGGGACCGTTCAGCCTCGCCGCGTATCGGGTGACCGGCGATGCAGCTCTTGCGGAAGCGCTGCTAGAGCCAATGCGCGATGCGTTGCAAGATCAGGGTGTCGGCACGATCGGGGAAATTTTTGATGGAGATGCGCCTTACCACCCGCGCGGCGCGCCCGCACAAGCCTGGTCCGTGGCCTGCACGCTCGATGCGTGGCGGCTGTTAGGCAAGACAGATGCTTTCCGCTGAGGACGTAGTTTTCATGATCCAAGTGATTAATTCGGCCGAGTTCCCTCTCCCGGAGCCAGAGTAGGATCGAACAACATGCCGGTGAGCACTGACGCGGAACGGCAACGCATGGCCGAAGCCCGCAACGGCACCAAAGATTGGCGCCGTTGGGGACCGTATGTGAGCGAGCGGCAGTGGGGAACCGTGCGTGAGGATTACAGCCCGTATGGGACGGCTTGGGACTATTTCAGCCATGACCAGGCGCGCAGCCGTGCTTATCGCTGGGGCGAGGATGGCATCGCCGGTTTGTGCGACAACCGGCAGTTCCTCTGCATGTCGGTTGCGTTGTGGAACGGCCGGGATCCGATCCTCAAGGAGAGGCTGTTCGGGTTGACCAACAGCGAGGGCAACCACGGCGAGGACGTCAAGGAGCTTTATTACTATCTCGACGCGGTGCCGAGCTACGCCTATGCGCGCATGCTCTACAAGCTGCCGCAAGCCGCCTATCCGTATGAATGGCTGATCCAGGAGAATGCCCGCCGCCGTGGTAAGGCGATGATGGAATTCGAGCTCATCGACACCGGCATTTTCAATGACAATCGCTACTTCGACGTGGAGGTTGAATATGCGAAGGCCGATGTGGATGACGTGCTCATGCGCATCACGGTGCATAACCGCGGCCCGGAATACGCCGCGATCCATATCCTGCCGCAGGTCTGGTTCCGCAATATTTGGAGCTGGTCCTCCGGTATCAACAAGCCAAGCCTGAGGGACCAGGGCAACAATATAGTCCTTGCAGAGCACGATGAGCTGGGCCGTTACAGCATTCAGCTCGAAGCGCCGGATCTTCTGCTTTTCTGTGAAAACGAAACAAATTTTGCGCGCGTGTTCAGCACCAGCTCGGGCGAGCCGTACCGCAAGGACGCATTCAATGAATACGTCATCGGCGGCCGCAAGGATGCCGTAAGTCCGGCGGGCGAGGGGACCAAGATCGCCGGTCTCTATCGCCGTGTGGTTTCCGCGGCCGGCAACGTGGTCATCCGCGTGCGGCTGCGCGCCGGAAAGCCCGCGCAGGACGCCTTCGCCGGATTCGACGACATGTTCAAGGGGCGCATTGCAGAGGCCGATGCGTTCTACGCCTCGTTTCAGAAAGACATCGCCGACGAGGACATGCGGCGCATCCAGCGCCAGGCCTTCGCCGGGTTGCTGTGGAGTAAGCAGTTCTATTACTTCCATGTCCGCGAATGGCTGGATGGCGATCCGCTGCAGCCAAAACCTCCTGAGATTCGTGAGCACGGCCGTAACAGTCACTGGCGTCATTTCCTGGCCAGCGACATCATGCTCATGCCGGATAAGTGGGAATATCCCTGGTTTGCAGCATGGGATCTCGCCTTTCACTGCGTCACGATGTCCTTGATCGATGCGGACTACGCCAAGGAGCAACTGCTGCTGTTATGCGAAGTTCGCCTCATGCACCCGAACGGACAATTGCCCGCCTACGAATGGGCTTTCGGGGACGTCAATCCGCCGGTGCACGCCTGGGCGGCAATGCGTGTATTTGAGAACGACCGTGCCCGCTGCGGGGGCGCTGGCGATCTCAAATTCCTCGAGCGCATCTTTCACAAGCTCCTGCTGAATTTCACCTGGTGGGTCAATCGCAAGGACCCCGAAGGCCTGAACCTGTTCGAGGGCGGCTTTCTCGGCCTCGACAATATCGGCGTGTTCGATAGCTCGCGGCCACTTCCCACGGGGGGGACAATCGAGCAATCCGACGGCACCGCCTGGATGGCGATGTTCTGCCTCAACATGCTGCGCATATCCGTAGAGCTGAGTCAGCACGACACCGCCTACGAGGACATGGCCCTCAAATTCCTCGACCATTTCCTGCATATCGCCCGCGCGATGACGGACATTGGAAAGGAAGGCATCGGGCTGTGGAATGACGAGGACAATTTCTTTTATGACGTGCTCTGGTTGCCTTCGGGCGAAAAGATCTCTCTGCGCCTGCGCTCCATGGTCGGGCTTATTCCGCTCATGGCCGTTGGAAATGTCACGCAGGAAGTGATCGATAAACTGCCCGGGCTCTGGCGCAAGTTCGAGCTGTATCGCGAGCTCCGTCCCGAGCTGGCCGGACTTGTCTCGCGGTGGAACCAGCCCGGCATGGCGGGACGACACCTGTTTTCCGTAGTGCGCGCTTTTCGCATGACGCGCATCCTGCGGCGCATGCTCGATGAGAGCGAATTTCTCTCGCCTTTCGGCCTCAGAGCCCTGTCGCGAGCGTACCTCGATCATCCCTTCGATTTTGAGTGCGACGGGATGGATTACCGGGTGAAGTATGAGCCTGGAGAATCCGAGGACGCGCTCTTCGGCGGCAATTCGAACTGGCGTGGACCGGTTTGGATGCCCGTCAACTATTTGCTGATCGAAAACCTGCGCCGGTTCTATCGCTACTACGGCGACGGACTGACGGTCGAATGCCCGACCGGTTCCGGCAAAATGATGACGCTGGACCAGATCGCCGACGAGCTGTGCCGACGCCTGATCCGGCTTTTTGCGCGCGGTCCGGACGGCAGGCGGCCCGTTTTCGGCAGCTACGAAAAATTCCAGACCGATGCGGACTTCAAGGACTACATTTTGTTTCACGAGTATTTTCACGGTGAGACTGGCCGTGGCTGCGGCGCCTCGCACCAGACCGGCTGGACGGCGCTGATTGCCAACCTGATCGAGCAGGTCGCCGCCAGGGAAAAAGCGAGAGGCCAAGAACAAGAAGAGGTCGAATCATGTCATTGAAGAACAAGGTCGCGATCGTGACGGGCGGCAACAGCGGCATCGGCCAGGCGATCGTGCTCGAGTTGGCGCGCCAAGGCGCGAGCATCGTCATTGATTACGTGGTGCATCCGGAATCGACCGACGCGCTCGAGCAGCAGATCGCGAAGCTCGGCAGCCAATCGATCGGCGTGCGCGCCGACGTCAGCAATGTTGCCGACCTGCAGAAGCTCGTCGATGCCGCAGCGAGCAAATTCGGCCGACTCGACATCATGGTGAACAATGCCGGGATCGAGACGCGCACTTCGGTGCTCGATACCAGCGAGGCGCAATACGAGAA
>DATCJI010000232.1:0-2436 GCA_036562835.1 Xanthobacteraceae bacterium
CCGAAACTTTTGATCCATTCCTGCACGCGCCCGCGCCCGGCATTGTAGGCGGCAAAAGCGAGGATGTGGTTTCCGCCATATTCCTCGAGAACGCCGCCGAGCTCTGCCGCGCCCACCTGCAGGTTGTAAGGCGAATCGTTCTTGAGTCGCTTCACGTCGTATTTGCAGCCGAAACGCTTGCAGGTATCGCGGCCTGCAGACGGCGTCACCTGCATCAGGCCCATCGCATGCGCTGCCGACATGTCGGCCGGATCGAACGTGCTCTCCTGGCGGATAATCGCAAAGAGCAAGGCCATATCGATGCGCGGTCCGATCGGCGAGTATTGCGGCACGCCCACCGTCGGAAAAGCGTGGTATTCGAGCGGCAGTCCGCGCGCCACCGCTGCCTTCCCGAGATGCAGCATGCCGCGTGCGTCCTGGTGCTGCTCGGCGAGATCGCCGACCGCCGCGAGCATGCCGGCATCCTCGAGATCGCAGCCGACATGGGCGAGGAAGGAAATGGCAAGCGAGCGTTCCTTGAGCGCATAGAGAATGTCGAGGGCACGCACGAGCTCAGGCCGCTGTCCTCCCGCAGCAGAAGCGGCTGGCGCTTGCGCCAGCGCCAGCGCACTGAGGCCGAGACGCGCGCGTGCAAGCTGGCCGTAATAGGCCGCGGACGACCGTGCCGCCGCCTCATACTCCGCGCGCGCCTTGTACGGCTGACGCAGCGCTTCCGCGGTGCGGCCGAGCCAGTAATGGGAGCGCGCGAGCGACGTAGGATGAATGCTGGCGTCCTGGATGCGAGTGAAGTGCTCTGCCGCGGTGGCAGGGTCGTCGAGGTAGCGCAGCGCGATCCAGCCGGCCATGAACAGCCGCTCGACGCGGGAGTTCTCCTTGAGCGGGTCGGTCGTGTTGCGCACCACGAGGTACGCGGAGCGCGCATCGCCAATGTCGAGGAGCTTGCGCGACAATAGCCGCCGCTCGACCCAGGAGTCTTCCGGATCCAGCAGCTCGGCCCCATCGGAGGAAACCGCAAGCAGCGCCTGCGCGGCCTGCGCAAACTTCTCCTGATGGCGCAGCACGTGCACGCGCGCGAGCACATAGCCGGGATCCTCGTGCGCTTCCGACGGCACCGAGTCGAGCGGTTTGCTGCTTTTGCCGCTCGAGCCGTTAAGCGAGATGCGCGCGCGCGCGATCGCGACTTGCGCACTGCCAAGCCGGTGGGCGGCCCGCATCGCCGCTTCCTTGTCGTTCGCGCCGAGCCTTCGCTCCATGCGCGCCTTGTGATCTTCGCGACTGAGGAGCTCGGAATAGTTCTTCAGCACCTGCTGCTCGAGCTCGTTCGACATCGAATCGATGCGCCACGCCGTGCGCACCTGCACGCGCGCGGCTTCAATATCCCCTTGCGCATAGAGCGCACGCGCCAGGGCAAGACGGCCGCGGGCGGTCTGGGGCGATGTGTCCTTGAAGAAGCGGAGCACTTCGCCGGGCTTCACGTCTTCGACCCAGAGCATCTCCTCGGCGTATCGACGGAAGGCGGATATCCCGGGCCAGCCGGGGTTTGCGGCGATGAAGGCGAGATACCGCGAGCTTCGGAAACGATTGGGGCTGCGCAAGATCATCCATTCGACAAGCTTGCGCGCAGCCGGATCGGAGATCGTCGCCTCGACCTGTGTCGCAGTCTCCGGGCTTCTGCGCAGGCTCTCGATCGCCTTGCGCACCAGCGCCACGTCGGCCGCGGAAACATCCGGCAACTCCGCGGGTGGGGTGGATTCGCGCGGCTTGTCCTCGGCCTCGTCCGAATCCGAGTGTTTCTTTTTCTTGTGAGCCGATTTCTTGCCCGCCTTGCCGTGTGCCTTGGCAAAGGCGAGGAGGGCGTTCCCGGCCTTGTCCTCGATGGCCGCGCTCCGGGCAGGCGGGCAATACAGGCCCCCCAGCAGCCCAGCCACGGCGATCACGGCGATGGCGGAAATGCCACGTATCAAGTCTGTTAACCCCCGACCCCGGTCATGCGCGGCGCGCGCCCAACTAGCCGGTTCTCCTGCCAAAGAATTTGGGCGGAAAAGCGCCGTGCCGGCTTATGAGGAAAGCGCCAGGGGACAACGGCGCGGTGGACATGATGACGGTTCGACCACATGCAGGGGCCGGTTTTAAGCCCGCCCTTTCTAACTGGGGAGGAGCCTCGACCGGTTTCTGCAGCCTTTTCGCAAGTATCGCTAACAATCCTGCGGCGCTGGGCGATCCCCTACAATAGCTCGCGGGGCAAAGCTTGCCGAAAGACGGCAGGGTTTGAAACCCGCCCCTCCACGCGTCACCATCGTGGCGTCCTGCCCCACTGAGGCCCCTTTGGCTGGGGCCCCCGGAGGCATCGCGCAGGTACTTGACGCATCTGCCTGCCGCGGACACGGTCAGCAGAGATGCGTCTTTGTTGCATATTGGGACAGGCCATGACGATTG
>DATCJI010000209.1:0-4381 GCA_036562835.1 Xanthobacteraceae bacterium
CTGCCAATGAGCGAAATGGAGGCTGCCGTGCCGAGGTCAATTTTCTCATAGAACTTGGTCAGATGATCGGGATCGAGCGATGCGACGACGACGCCGGCAAGGCTGCCATCCTTGTTCGAGAACCGCCTCGAGAACTGGACCGACCACTTTCCGCTCACCCGGCCGATCACCGGCTGGCTCATAAACAGAAGGTCCTTCGGTATTGACGTGGACGCGATAATGCTCGCGGTCGCTCAAATCGACCCGAGGCGCGGGCTGCGGACCCGCATTCGATGCGCGCATGATACCATCGGCGTCTATGATGGCGACCTGCACGATAATCTCGCTGAGCACATCGGTGGTGCTGACGATCGTGCCGTAGTCCTCGGATGTCTTGCGGGTCTCGATGCTGCGCCGCAGATAGAGCAGCGCCTTGTCTATTTCGCCGATCGAGCGCAGCACGTTCTCTTCGAACACCATTGCGAAATTGAGGTTCGTGCGTTCGGCCTCGCGCAGGTCCCAGCTTACGCCTGCCCAGAGCATGGCGACGATGACAATGCCGAAAATTGCCGAGCTGCGGCGTTCGGCAATCAGTTTCGGCAGATGCAGGATGTGCAGCTTCATCAATGTGCTTCGCGCTGGCACGAAGCACATTACAGCTGTGTTGTTTCGATCTCCTTACTCCGCGATATGTGCAAGCATTTGGTAATTCTTGAGAAAATTGATGGCTAATGCAGCCCTAAGATTGAAGGTAAATTCTTGTGATGCGAAAGGCACGCGCAACGGGCGCGCAGCGAACGCAGCCTCTGGGTTGTGGGTGAGGAAAGTCCTGACGGCCAGCACGCTTGTGGGGGCGGGTTTTAGACCCGCGGCCTCTCGCCCTTGAGGAGTATGGTTGGTGGCTTCTCAGCGATAATCGTGCTGCGGAGATTAACGCGGCAACATCGGCCGAGTCGAGATTGACAACGAGGGCGGGTTTGAAACCCGCCCCTACGCGATCACGGTCGTCTATATCGCAGACAGTCGGAGTGCATGCACGTGCCGCTCACATCGGCGGTGTTATTCCATCGCGGCCAACGCGCCACGCGCGGGCTTCGAGCGTGCCGTCAGGCCGCTTGGCTGCCACGACAAACACTTTCGCACCGGGCTTGAGATCGTTCTTGTCACCGACAGCGTACGACACGATCACCGCGTCGTCCGGCACAAAGATTGCTTTTTCGCCGCCCTTGTACTTCAAGTTCAATGTATGGCCGTTAACCGCCGTGACCATCTGCTCGACATTCGCGTTTGTCATCGTGCTCTGCGGGCGCAGGTCCCACGGATAGTGGCCCTCACCGGTTCCGCGCATTGCTTCCGGAAAGATGTGCACCTCGATTGCTTTGTGAGTGCCGTCCGGCTGCGGCATCGAGGTCACGCCGACGAAGGATCCCGGTTTAATGTCGGAGAGCGACGCCTTGACGATTCCGGCAATCGACGGTTTCTCGGCCATGACCAGCTTTACTTCTGCGCCATCCCGATTCTTGACGACATAGGCGGGGTCTTCGGCGTGCTCGATTGTTCCCCGGATGCGCACGGGTGGCGGCTCCTGACTCCAGGCGGGTATGGCGAATGTGAGTGCAACCAACGCAATCGTCGCCGCAGATGCTAGTTTCGCAAACATCGATTCCTCCTTCCGTCTGTCTATCGAGAGGTGCGGGAGCGTTCAGTAGACCATGTGCGTGAACGGGGCGACATAGGCCTGCAGCATCACCAGGATACCCACCAGGCACGCAAGCGCGATCGAGTGCCAGAACACGAAGCGCAGGATTGTTCCTTCGTGGCCGAACCAGTTGGTTGCAGTCGAGGCGACGACTATCGATTGCGCATCGATCATCTTGCCCATGACGCCGCCCGAGGAATTCGCCGCGCTCATCAGAATGGGCGACAGGCCGAGCTGCTCGGATGTGATCTTTTGCAGGTTACCGAAAAGAATATTGGAGGCGGTATCAGAGCCGGTGAGCGCGACGCCCAACCAGCCGAGGAGGGTACCAAAAAATGGGTACAGCACCCCGGCGCCCGCGAAAGCGAGGCCGAGAGTCGCGTCAATGCCGGAGAGACGCGTCAGCGTACCGATCGCCAGCATCGCTGCGATCGTAATAAGCGAATAGGCGCACACGCGTATCGTTTGGCCATAGGCGGTCAGCAGGCCAACCGGGGAGAAGCCCATGAGCAGTCCCGAAATGATCGCCGCGATCAACATGCCCGAGCCCGTGTAGGAGAGCCACGTAAACGCGAACACGGCGCCCTCGGGCGTCGGGGCGGCCACCACGGGCGGCACCTTCGTGATCATGTTGTGCAGTCCCGGCACCGGGAAGTTCCAGGTGGCGTATGGGTTGACGAGGGCCTTGAACCAGCCGGTGCCCCAGACGAGCAGCACGATGCACACGATGATCCAGGGCAGCAGCGACGCCCAGACTTCTGCTCTGCTCGGTTTTTTCATCTCCACTGGCGGTGGGGCCTCGGCTGCGGACGGATCATGACTGCGCAGGGCGGGCGAGGTCCAAAGCACCTTCGGCTGCCACACTTTCAGAAACAGCACGAGGCACGCCATCGATATGAGCGAGGCCCCGATATCGACGATCCAGGGATTGATGAAGTTTGAGATCAAAAACTGCGGCACGGCGAAGGAGACGCCGCACACGAGGATTGCCGGCCAGATTGCGAGCATTCCGCGCCAGCCGGCAAAAGCCCATATGAGCCAGAACGGCACGATCAGCGAAAAGAAAGGCAGTTGCCGGCCGACCATGGCGCCAAGCACGTAAGGATCGAGGCCGGTTACGCTCGCAAGGCCCGCAATCGGCGTGCCCAGCGCGCCGTAAGCCACGGGCGCGGTATTTGCAATCAGTGAAAGGCCGGAAGCGGCAAGCGGAGAGAAACCCAATCCGATCAGGACGGCTCCTGTCACGGCCACGGGCGTGCCGAAACCGGAGGCGCCCTCGAAGAAAGCTCCGAACGAGAACGCAATGAGCAAGAGCTGCAGCCTCCGATCGGTGGTGACTCCCCCGATGGTCGTCTGCAGCGTCTGAAAAATGCCCTTTTCGACCGTGAGGCGATAAAGGAAAATGACGTTGAGAACGATCCAGCCGATAGGGAAAAATCCGGTCACTGCGCCCAGCCCGGTCGCGCGTAACGACATGTCCGCGGGCATCGTGAACACGAAAATGGCGACCAGGTTCGCTACGATGAGCGCCGCGACGGCAGCGATATGCGCCTTGACCTTGTTGGAAGCGATGAGAACGAGCAGCGTGACCACCGGCAGTGCAGCAAAGATCGTGGACACCGCGCTGTTGTTGAATGGATTATAGACCTGACTCCACACCGCTCCCTCCCTCGTCCTCTCGCCCCGTTGCAGCGGCCGTGTGAACGGGCCGGGCGCGGGTTGTTCTTTTTAAGCCGAATGATTTCAGCTCATTCTCGCGCACAGGCGCCGCACTTAACGGCGCCATTCGCGTCTATTTGCAACAAGACCGATATGCGAAGCAAGCCCGCCAGCGCACGGCGGGTGAAAACCGGCAGCAGAGATCAGCAGCTTCGCAATGCCTGAAGACGCCGCGCGGGTCGCCGTGATCATCCCGACCCTGGACGAGGAGGATGCAATCGAGCACGTGGTACGCGCGATTCCGCGCGAGATCGCGCATCGCATCATTGTGGCGGATGGAGGCAGCCGTGATGGTACCGCATCCCGCGCACGCAGTGCCGGAGCCGAGGTCATCGAGGCGGGACGCGGTTACGGGCGCGCGTGTCTTACCGGAGCTCTGTTCGCCGATGACGCGGAGATCGTGGTCTTCATGGATGGCGATGGCGCCGACGATGCGGGCGCTATGGACCGGCTCATCGAGCCCATTCGTGCGGGCGTGTATGACTTCGTCATTGGCTCGCGCGCGCGGGGAAGGCGCGCGCCAGGGAGCATGGCCTGGCATCAGCTCGCGGCCGGCCATCTCGCAGGCCTGGGGACGCGCCTTCTCTACGGCATCCGTTACACCGACATGTGCGCGTTTCGCGCGATCAGGCGCGCGACGCTCCTGACCCTTGGCATGCGGGAGCTGACCTATGGCTGGAATCTGGAAATGCAGATGCGCGCCGCGCGCGCCAGGCTGCGCATCCTGGAAATTCCCGTCGATTATCAGTGCCGACATGCCGGCACGTCGAAGGTCGCCGGCAGTTTGCGCGGCTCGATCCGTGCCGGTGTCCTGATCGCAAGGACCTTCGCGCGCGTCGCCGCGGAGCGTTAGATCACCGGGCTCCACGCGACCGGCACGAGACGATAGCCGGTGCCGTCGTTCTCCATATGTCCAAGGGATGGAAACGAAAAATGGAAGCCGATGACGAGCGCCTTCTCGGCCGCCGCCATGTCATAGAACTT
>DATCJI010000251.1:0-4157 GCA_036562835.1 Xanthobacteraceae bacterium
GTGTCTATGGACATCATCATCCCGACTTCCAGCGTGAGGCCGCCGAGAACATTGGACGCCGTCCGTAGAATGTCCGCGTAATCGCCTGATGTTTTAGTTGCGTTCCGTGTGCTTTTTGCACGCAAAACTATAGAAATACCAGCTTAGTCGTATGATGCAGAGTTCTCCGAAGGCAGAGGTCACAAGTTCGAATCTTGTCGGGCGCGCCACTCCAATCATACATTGCTGTGACTTTCCGGCTCATGTGTGTCGGAGCGGTTCACACGGCACCGTGCTGTTCGAAGGCTCGGCTGAGCGCGTTTCGATCTCATGTTCCTGGATTCTGAGCGTCGCGCATTATCCGGGCAGCAGCACCTCAAGCGCATGCTGCTTTCGGTCGCGCAGGAGGGCCCCCCTGGCAAGCTCAAATGTATGGTTCAATGGAATGCTGGCTAGGCTGCCCCTGATCTTCCTTGTGCTCGCCACCTTTGGCGGACTGCTCGTCATTGGCCTGAACCCGCCGTTGCGCGGGCCGGACGAGCCGGCGCATTTTTTGCGCGCGCTCGGCATCGCTCAGGGCGAGCTCGTGCCGCGCACTGTGGATGCGCGCGGCCGGCGCGGGCTCTACCTCGCTCGGGACTTCTATGAAGGTTTCGCCTTGTTCAACGCGGTGCGCGAGACAGAGCCCGGCCGTTCCATCTATATGGACGCGTTCAGCCGGTACTTCGCACAAGCTGTGGTCGAACCAAGCAGCGGCTCCGCCGTTTTCGCCCCCTACGAAGGCGCTGAGAGCTACTCGCCGGTGCCATATCTGGCCTATGTGCCAGCCACGCTTCTCAGCAGGGCGCTTGGATTCAAATTTCTCGGCACCTTGTATGCCATGCGGTTCGCAGGACTTCTCGCAACAGCTGTGCTTGCCGCCTATGCGATTGCCATCGCGCCATCTCTGAAATGGATGTTTTTTGCCACAGCAATGTTACCGACCGCGATCTATCAGCGGTCCGTGGTCAGCGCCGACGGCGCGGCACTCAGCCTCGCGCTTCTCGTCATCGCGCTGTGTCTCAGATCGGTCGAACAACGTGGCGGCGCAACGCAGCGCATGGGCTGGATTGCCGCCTGCGCACTGACGAAACCGCCGCAGATTGCCTTCGCTCTGCTGGAGCTGATGAATGGAGTCGGGAAGAGCAGGAGACATTGGGCGCAAGCTGCTGCGGCCATCTTTGGCGCTTTCGTTCTCTGCCTGGGGTGGATCCTTCTATCCTCCGCGGATGTGGGCGCCTGGCGCATTAGGGAGGGCAGCGGCTTGCCCGCCCACGAATTCGATTTTTTCTGGAAGCTTTCGTACCTGCTGCATCATCCCGTCGTTTTTGCTGCGATGAGCTTCACCAGCCTTGATTACAGCGCAGAGCTCTGGCGGCAGCTGATCGGCGTCTTTGGCTGGCTGGATATTCATATGCTGCCGTGGGCCTATGCGGCGATCTCGCTTCTCCTCCTAGTATGCCTCTTCGACGCGCTCGCGCTTCCCCTCGCTGCTCGCCTCCGCGTTGGCGGGATCGCATTGGCGACCACCCTGGCCTACTGCGTTGCGGTGTTCGCAATTTTTTTTGTGACGCTCACGCCCACAACGGCTGATCGCATTCTTGGGCTGCAAGGCCGGTATTTTATCGCCGTCCTGCCGCTGCTTGCGATCGTGCTGAGCGCGCTGGTCAATCGCGGCGCGGGCCGGCTCGCGGCGGCTGCGGCGCTCGCCAGCACACTCCTTTCCGTCGCCGTCATGAGCGAGGCTTTGTGGCGGGTGCACTGGTCCGCATAAGCTGAGGTGCAGATGAGTCTGCGTGCTTACCTTTTGCGCGCGAGCCTCCACCTTCTTGCCAAACGCAGCACGCGATCTCTGGGTGGCGTAGCGGAGTGGCGGCGTTCGAGTGCACGCGCGGAGCGCTTCATTCCGAGGGTACCCAGAGATTTTAACGTCAGCCCTGTGCATGCTGGCGGGGTCAAAGCCGAAATGGTGAGCTGCCAGGGCTCCGAACGCGACATCCTATACCTGCACGGCGGCGGATACGTGGTGGGCTCGCCTCTGCTTTTTCGCGATCTCACCTGGCGATTGGCGAAAGCAGCGCGTGCGCGGGTGCTGTGCATTGACTATCGGCTTGCGCCGGAGCATCCGTATCCGGCGGCTCTCCAAGACGCGGTCGCAGGTTATCGCTTGCTCCTGAGCTGCGGCGTTCGCGCAAGCCGCATTGTGGTCATGGGAGATTCGGCGGGCGGAGGACTCGCGCTTGCGACCTTGCTGAAACTGCGCGACGAACGAGTGACGCTTCCGGCGGCTGCGGTAGCACTTTCGCCGTGGACGGACCTTGGGCTCACCGGCGCCTCGTGCGCGCGCAATGCCAAACGCGACGTGCTCAAGCTGGAAGAGTTGCGCATGCTTGCGGCGGCTTATCTCGCGGGTGCGGACCCCCGCAGCCCTTATGCCTCCCCGCTATTTGGCAATCTGGCCGGCCTGCCGCCGGTACTCATCCAGGTGGGAAGCGACGAGATGCTGCTCGACGACTCAGTACGCCTGACCGAGGCGCTGCGAAGCGCCGGCGGAGAAGCCGAGCTCGAGATCTGGCCGCGCATGCCGCATGGCTGGCACCTGTACGCGCGCATATTGCCGGAAGGGCAGCGGGCCATCAGCCGCATCGGCGATTTCGTGCAAGCGAAGGCGTGACTGCAGGTATAACACGATGACTGCACCTGCAGCCGCGATGCGCGTTTTTGTGGTTTCCCCGCTTGAGCGGCTCGCTGCGGCGCTCGCCGATCCGGCACGCCGCGACCGCGCCATGGCGATGCTTCTCGCCGGCTATGTGCTCGTATGGTCGCTCTACGGCACGCTCGCCAAAGCGAGCCAGGATCTGCATGTGGACATGGGCGAGATGATTGCCTGGTCGCGCGAGGCGAGCCTGGGCACGCCGAAACATCCGCCACTCGGCGCATGGATCGCAGGCCTCTGGTTCAGCGCCATCCCCCGAACCGACTGGACCTTTTACCTCCTCGCCATGCTCATGCCGGCGCTTGCGCTTTGGATCTTCTGGCGCTTGTCGGCGGACTATCTCGAGGTGGAAAAGCGGGTCGCGGGGATTGCATTGCTGACGCTGCTTCCATTCATGAACTTCCATGCACTCAAATACAACGCGAACACGGTGCTCATCCCGTTGTGGGCGGCAACGACGTTCTGGTTCCTACGCTCGTTCGAGACGCGCCGCATTCTCTGGGCAGCGCTTGCCGGGGCTGCAGCAGCGGCGGCCATGCTCGGCAAGTACTGGTCGATTTGCCTCATCGCCGGCCTTGGAATCGCAGCGCTGGCCGACAGCCGGCGCGCGGCCTATTTCCGCTCAGCTGCGCCGTGGATCAGCATTGCAACGGGAGCCGTTCTGCTCGCACCGCACATCGTATGGCTCTTCGCCCACGAATTCGGTTCCATCAGCTATGCGGCTAAAGCGCATCAGTCGGATTCCAGAGTCCTGGCCTCCGCGGCAATGTTTGTCGCAGACTTTGCTGCATACATCGCTCCGGCGGTCGTGGGCGCGTTAGTTGTCGCTCGGCCGAGCACCCAGGCGCTGCATGACATGCTCTTGCCCACGTCGGCGCAGCGGCGCCTGGTCAATATTGCGTTCCTCGCGCCACTCTTGGTGGCCATCGTGGCGGGCATACTCTCGAGCGCTGATATTACGGCACTGTGGATGATGCCGGCAGTGACCTTGCTGCCCATCGTGCTGCTCTCATCTCCGCTCCTCGCCTGGCGGCACAAAGCGACTGTATGGCTGCTCGCATTTGCCCTTGTCTTCCCGCTGATCATGCTCGTTGTCGCGCCCGGGGTCGCAATGGTGATTCATCGTCATGGCGTGCCACGTCACTCCGATCACTACAGACTGCTGGCCCAAGCGCTCGAAAAATCCTGGCATGATCGCACGGACAAAGCTCTCGCGATCGTCGGCAGCGACGATAACCTTGCGAACGGGATGCTGTTTTATTTCAGCAGCCGGCCCCTTGCCTACTACATCACGGCCCCGGCCCTGTCCCCTTGGCTAGACGAAGCCCGAATCGCGCGCGACGGGATCGCACTTGCTTGCCCGCAGGAGGAGCGCGTCTGTGTCGACGCGTTGAGCGCGCGGGCCGCAAAGGCGGGCGTCTCC
>DATCJI010000291.1:0-6581 GCA_036562835.1 Xanthobacteraceae bacterium
AAGATGGTCGAGCACCCATTTGCACAAGGCTTCGATTTCGGCGGGCGTGTCGTTCTCGCCGGGAATGAGCAGCGTCGTGATCTCAAGCCAGACATCGGTTTCGTTACGAAGATAAACGAGCGTGTCGAGGACGGCTGCGAGCTTGCCGGTGCACAGATTTTTGTAAAAATGCTCTGTGAAGCCTTTGAGATCGATATTGGCTGCATCCATGTGCCGGAACAACTCGCGGCGCGGCTCGGGCGCGATGTAGCCTGCGCTCACCGCCACGCTTTTTATGCCGCGCTCGCGGCAGGCATCCGCCACGTCAACGGCGTATTCAAGAAAGATGACGGGGTCGTTGTAGGTGAAGGCGACGGATTTGCATCCGCTCGTCACGCCGGCCTCGGCGATGGCTTCCGGCGAAGCGCGGTCCTGCACGCGGTCGAGCGCGCGCGCCTTCGAGATGCTCCAGTTCTGACAGAACTTGCAGGTGAGATTGCAGCCCGCGGTGCCGAACGAGAGCACCGGCGTGCCGGGCAGGAAATGATTGAGAGGCTTCTTCTCGATGGGATCGATGCAGAATCCCGACGAGCGGCCGTACGTGGTGAGCACGATCTGATCATGCGCGCGGCCGCGCACGAAGCAGACGCCGCGCTGCCCCTCGCGCAGCCGGCAATAGCGCGGGCACACGTCGCACTGAATGCGCCCGTCGTCGAGCGCATGCCAGTAACGGCCCGGCACTCCCTCGATGATCTCTTGAACCATGATGCCGAAAAACCAGCTAGTTCAGTAGAAGGTGGCGATCTGCCACTACCGGAGCAAGTCCTTGCGGAAGACCGAACCAAGCGTGCGGCCCGCGGCGGTGGCCGGCCAGTTCTACGCGCGTGATCCTGACCGGTTGGCTCGTGACGTACAGAACTTCATCGAGGCCGCTCGCCCGTATCATGGCCCTCGTGCGAAAGCCCTGATCGCGCCGCACGCGGGCTACGTGTATTCCGGACGCATCGCCGGGGCTGCTTTTGCCGCGGTGAGACAAGCCGCCGCGACCGTCACCCGCGCGGTGGTGATCGGGCCTGCACACTACATGCCATTCCGGGGCATCGCGCTCTCTACCGCCTCTGCATTCGAGACGCCGCTCGGCCGTGTTCCCGTCGATCCCGCGGCGTCAGCGGCGCTTGCCGATCTTCCATTCGTGCACGCGCATGACGCCGCGCACGCTCCCGAACATGCGCTCGAAGTCGAGCTGCCGTTCCTGCAGGCGCTCGTGCGGGATTTTCTTTTCGTCCCGCTGGTAGTCGGGGATGCAGAGCCTCAGGAGGTGAGCGAGGTGCTGGGGCGGCTTTGGGGAAATGACGAGACGCTGATCGTGATCAGCTCCGATCTGTCCCACTACCACGATTATGCGACCGCCCAACGCCTCGATGCCGCCACGGCACACACGATCGAGCAGGGCGAATGGGACAGGCTCGGCCCGCAAAACGCCTGCGGCTTTCTGCCTATTGCGGGCCTGTTGCCTGAGGCCGCGCGCCGCAACCTGCAGGCGCGCCGGCTTGCACTCGCCAATTCCGGGGACAGTGCGGGCGAACGCGCGCGGGTCGTCGGCTATGGCGCGTGGGCTTTCGCCTGAACGGCCTGTTCTGCGCCGCTGCGCCGCGCTGCGCGGCGCCCCGGAATGACGCGTCGTGGCCGGGAATAAATTGGCCGTGGCCGGAGTCCTTATATAGCCCGGGCTTTCGCCGCCCCGGCAGATCGCGATCATTTCATTCTACTGGAGGGAGCCAATGCTCAACCTTTCGCGCCGCGAATTCGTCGCCTCGACCGCCATGGCGGCAGCACTTGGGCTTAATGCGAGGCTGGTGATGCCGGCGTTCGCGCAGAAGACGCCTGACCCCGGCAAACCGTTTGTCACCTACAAGGTCGGATCGGCTGAAGTGACGGCGATGTACGACGGTATCTGGGAAAAGCCGCACGATCCGGGCTTCATCGCCAATGCATCGGTTGACGATGTGAAAGAGGCCATGGTGAAGGCGGGCTTGACGCCCGATTTCGTCTCGATCCCCTTCACGGTAGTGGTGATCAAGACAGGCGGCAAGACCATCATGTGTGACAGCGGCACGGGCGGACAGGTGCAACCTACCGCAGGCAAGCTCGCCGCCAACATGAAAGCAGCCGGCATCGATCCCGCCAAGATCGATACCATTCTCATCTCGCATTTTCATCCCGACCATATCTTCGGCCTGATGGAGAAGGAAACGAACAAGCCGCTCTACCCGAACACCGAGATCATTGTCTCCGACGCGGAATACAAATTCTGGACCGATCCTGCGGTGATCGATCGGCTCCCGGAGGCAAGAAAAGGATTGGCACGGCGCATCCAGGCGACGTTCCCGAACTGGAAAAATGTCCGCCAGGTGGAAGGCGAGCCCGAGGTCGGGCCCGGCATCCGCTTCGTCGTATCGCCCGGCCACACGCCGGGCCATCGCGCATTTCATCTCTCCTCAGGCTCGGATCAGCTGATGATCTCCAATGATACCGCGTACGTGCCGGCGCTGACGGTAGCGCATCCCGAATGGCACGGGGCCTACGATCAGGACGCGAACATGGCGGAAGCCTCACGCCGCAAGCTGCTCGATCGCGTAGTTGCCGAGAAAATGCCGATCTGCGGCTATCATTTCCCGTTCCCGGCCGCGGGGCGCATTGAGAAGGACGGCAGCGGCTACGCGCTTACGCTGATGAAAACGTGAGGAGACACTCATGAGACTGCCGACACTATTTGCCCTCGCCTTGCTGGGCGGGTTCTGCGCGACCGGCGCATTCGCCGTGGACAATGTCACGTCTAGTGATGCGCCAGACCTCGCGTCGGTGCGCGCCAAGATCAAGGCCCAGGACTACAAGGCGGCGATCGAGGAGCTCACGCCCATGCTGACCTCGAATCAGCATGCTGATGTGTACAACCTGATGGGCTTCAGCCTGCGCAAGACCGGTGACTACAAGCAGGCCTATACGTTTTACCGCAAGGCGCTCGATTTCGATCCCGAGCATAAAGGCGCGCTCGAATATCTGGGCGAGCTGTACGTGGAGACGGGGCAGATCGACAAGGCAAAGGAGAACGAGGCGCGCCTGAAGGCGCTTTGTCCGAGCGGCTGCGAGGAGCTCGCCGACCTGCAGAAGGCGATCGGCAGCGCCAGTGCCAAGGTCAACTGAAACTCTCGCCGATGGGGCGGCCGTGTTCGGCCGCCTCATGATCGCGGCGCTTTTCCTGCACGAGGGATGGGCGAAACTAACCGCGTATGCGGCAGCGGCGGCCTACATGCGCGCATTCGGCGTGCCTGAGCAGCTCCTCCCCTTCGCCATCGCGCTCGAGCTTGGCTGCGGTGTGCTGATCCTGCTCGGCTGGCAAACCCGAATAGCGGCACTGCTGCTCGCGGTCTTCTGTGTTGCGGCGGCCGTGCTCTTTCACACGAAGCTGAGCGATCGCAACCAGCTTCTTCACTTCGAGAAGGACTTCGCCATCGCGGGCGGACTTCTCTTGTTGGTTGCGCATGGCGCAGGCCGCTGGGCCGTCGACGCGCTCCTGTCGCGGCAGCCTTCGCGCGTCGGCGCTGGCGCAATGCGCTGAAAATAAAGACATTCCTGCGTTGAACCTTTACGTCGGGCAGCCGACTAATTGTTGAGCACAGCTCTGCTCGACGCGGGCTCAGTCTGCTCAAAATCCGCAAAGGGGGCGTTCGTGTATATCACGCAGCGGGCCGCACCGGGTCGCGCCGTACTTTCACGCCATAAGGCAGCTTTGATGGCCGTGACGGCGAGTGCGGCTTTGCTCGCCGCACTTGGCGGCGCAGCCGAGGCATTCCCGTTCGATTGGACGCCGCGCGTCTACCCTAGGTTTGCACGGCCGGAGGTCACCGTCGCCCGCCGTGCGACCCCCGCGCAAGTCGGGCAACCGGCGCAGAAGGACGACAAGGCGGCGAAAGAGAGCGCGGCTGATCTGGCCAGCAAGGCAAAAGGTGTTCTCACCATCGTCGTCTCCACCGGCAAGCAGCAGCTCACGGTCTATTCCGACGACGTACCGATTGCGCGCACGCGCGTGTCGACTGGAACGCCCGGGCACCCGACGCCGCACGGTGTCTTCAGCATCATTCAGAAAGACAAATGGCACCGCTCGAACATCAACGACGATGCGCCGATGTATTACATGCAGCGCATCACATGGTCCGGCGTGGCCCTGCATCAGGGCGTGGTGCCGGATAGCCCGGCTTCGCCCGGGTGCATCCGCCTGCCGGAGGCTTTTGCAAAGCAGCTGTGGCCAATCACCAAGCTCGGCGTGCGCGTCATCGTTGCGCATGGTGACGTGAGCCCAAGCTCGGTGACGCATGCGCGCCTGTTCAAGCGCCGGATCGGGCCGGGGCTATCTTCTGCTGAAGTGGTCGAGTCCGCCTACCAGGCATTGCAGGCGAAAGTGCCGAGCACCCCGGCCAAGGCCAACACCGGCAAACCTGACTCAGCGCTCGACGCGATGGCTTACGCCAAACCTAATCCGCCGGCGAGCACGTCCGCGGACGTGGTCAGGTCCGCTTACGATCCATTCGATTTTTCCAAACGCCGCGCGCGGTCGCTGCCCACCGGAAGTGTTGCTGAGGTGCGGCCGCTCAGGGCCGGCCCGATCTCTGTGTTCATCAGCCGCCGCGAGGGCAAGCTGTTCGTTCGCAAGGGCTTCGATCCGATCTACACTGCTCCGGTCACCTTCGAGCAGCCGGACCGGCCCCTCGGCACCCATGTGTTCACCGCGCTTGCATTGAACGACGACGACACCGCGCGCTGGAACGTGATTACGATCCCGAACGCGGGCGGTTGGGCCAGGAAAGGCGAGCAAGGCAGCGGCGAGCTGCCGTCCACAGGCTTGCCGTCCACCGCCTCGCAGGCGCTCGAGCGAGTGCATATTCCGCCCGAGGCGCTCGACCGCGTCTCCGAGCTGATGTCGGCGGGCGCCTCGCTGATCATCTCGGATTACGGGCTTGGGCCTGAAACGGGCGCGGGCACCGACTTCATCGTGCTCACGCGCTGAAACTCCATACGACAGGCGTAACGAGGTGAAATGCGTTAGTTGCGCATGAGCGCGGCAAGTGCTTCGCGGGTGCCGATGCTCGGTTTCCAGCCGAGTCGCATCAGGGCTGAAGGATCGGCGACGAGAGAGCCTGTCAGGCGTTCAGATACTTCGCCGCGGCCGATCGCGCGCAAACTCCATTCGAGCAACATCGGCGGGACGGGCACGAGACCAGGTCTACGCCCAAGCCCCTCCCGCATGGCCGCGATCATCTGCGGAATGGTGAACGGCTCAGGGTCGGCCACAATGAGTGGACGCTGCAGGGGACCGGGCACAGCGAGCACCGCGTCGACGGCAGCGACCAGATTCTCTGCTGATAAAAGCGAGCGCTTGCCGGCGAGGCTGGCGAGCGGCAACGGGTAGGGCGAGCGCGCGAGTCGCATCAGCTCCGCCATGTTGCCCTTCACGCCCGGCCCGTAAACGAGGACGAGCCGCAGCGCGACCCAATCGACCCCCAAACCGGCTAGACCCTGCTCCGCCGCGAGCTTCGAGCGGCCGTAAGGCTCCGTGGGCTGCGGCGAAAGCGCTTCTGTCAGGATCTCGTCCGCGGTCGGGCCGCATTGCGCCCGTACCGTCGAGAGAAACACAAAACGTTTGACGCCCGCGCGCTGCGCGGCACGCGCGAGCGAGATCGTCGCCTCGGTGTTGAGCATGCGGTAGTCGTCTTCGGGCAAGCCCGACATGGCATGCGCGAGCCCGGCCGAATGGATGACGGCATCCGTATCGGCGAGTGCAGCGGCCATGTTTTGCGGCCGTGCCAGATCGCCCACCACGGCGCTTGCGCATTCCAGAGGCACGGCACTCGGCCTGCGCAGGAGCACGCGTAAGCGGTACCCGCGCTTGGGTAACTCGCGCAGCAGGCATTGGCCGATGAAGCCTGTGGCGCCGGTCAGCGCGACGAGCGGCTTCCTTGGCGAGCCGGCGGAACTCACTTCCATTTCAAACCAATGCGGGCTACGCGACAGTATAGGGGCGCACGCCACCGACACGAAAGCGCGCATTCGGAGGATTGCATTTCATGGCGATTGCTTCTTTTTCGCCGCCCAAAGACTGGGAGGACTGGGCCACGCTGCTGCTGGGCCTCTGGCTATGGATGTCACCCGTGCTCATGGGCTTCGAGGATGCCGCAGCCAGCCCCCATTTCTATCTGGTCGGTTTTCTCGTCATCGTTTGCGAGCTGTTTGCCTTTTATTTTTTTCGCACCTGGGAAGAGTGGATCAACATCGTTCTAGGCTTCTGGCTCATTCTTGCCTCGGCCACCTGGTTCAGCGCGCGGGCCGCGAAGGCAGATGCCGTCATCACGGGCTTGCTGCTCATTGCGCTGTCGCTCTACGAAATGTGGGACGACCGGCGGCGGCACGCAGAATCAGATCGATAGCGGCATTTGCGCAGCCTAGAACTGCGCGAGTCCAACTCCGCTTCAAAGTCCGCGCATGACGAACAAACGAAACAGCGCGGAGCGGCGCAGCTCAATTTACCGCGCCATTGCCGCGGGCCA
>DATCJI010000242.1:0-6140 GCA_036562835.1 Xanthobacteraceae bacterium
ATCGGCCGCCGCCCCATGATCGTGTTTACCTACGCGATTTCCGGAGTGCTTTTGGCCGTCGCCGGATATTTGTTTGCCATCGGCGTGCTTTCGGCTCGCGGCCAAACCATCGCCTGGACGGTCATATTCTTTTTTGCGTCCGCTGCGGCAGGTTCAGCCTATTTAACGGTAAGCGAAACATTTCCGCTGGAAATCCGCGCGCTCGCCATTGCCTTCTTTTATGCCATTGGCACGGCAATTGGCGGCATCGTGGGTCCCTCGGTTTTTGGCATTCTCATCGACAGCGGCTCCCGCTGGGCGCTTTTTGGCGGGTATCTTCTCGGCTCGATTCTTATGATCCTCGCTGCGCTGGTTGCCGCGCGCTGGGCAGTTGCTGCCGAGCGCCAGCCGCTTGAATCGGTTGCACGCCCGCTTGCCGTAGCTGATGGGCCATAGCGCGGATTGAGCCTGAGCGGATCCGGAAACGCTTGCCCCGGATGCCGCTGGCGCTCATCCGGGCCTCGGGTCGACATATTTCAAACAAAACACCGCGAGCGTATACCGGGACGATGCAACACGACCCAAATGCACGGGCGGCTAATTCGCGGAAGCAGCAGATTCGGCTGCTCTCCGAGGCAAGTGCAGCAGAACGCAGGCAATGGCTGCATCGCGCAGCTTTCTTTCACGAGGAGGATCTGCGCTATCTCAAATTTCTCATTCCCGAAGGCGCGCGCGTTCTCGAGCTTGGCTGCGGGACCGGCGACCTCATCGCAGCGCTCAAGCCCTCCGTCGGAGTCGGCGTCGATTTCAGCAACGAGATGATCGCGCAGGCGCGCAACTCTTTTCCCAATATCAGCTTCTTTGTCGGCGATATCGAGGATGCCGCCTTTATGAAGACGCTGCCGGGCCCGTTCGACGCGATCGTGATCGTCGACACGCTCGGAGCCCTCGACGACTGCCAGGACATGCTGCAGCACCTGCACGAGCTGTGCACGCGCGAGACGCGGCTCGTCATCGGCTATTTCTCACATCTATGGTATCCGGCGCTGAAAGCAGCCGAAACGGCGGGGCTGAAGATGCCGCAACCACCGCAGAATGTTCTTTCGCCCGCCGATGTGGGAGCACTCGCCGCGCTTGCCGATTTCGAGACGGTCAAGAGCGAGGCGCGCCTGCTGCTGCCGGTGCGCGCGCTTGGCTTCGGCCGGTTTGTCAATCGCTTCCTCGCGCCGCTTCCGCTGGTGCGCAACCTGTGCCTGCGGCATTACACTATTTGCCGGTCCCTGCGCCGCAACCTGCCCGCAATCCAATCGGCCAGCATCGTGATCCCCGCGCGCAACGAGCGGGGGAACATCGAAGTCGCCGTTCAACGCATCCCGCGCTTCGTCGACAAGCTCGAAATTCTGTTTGTCGAAGGCCATTCGCGAGACAACACGTGGGAGGAGATTGAACGCATCGTAGCGGCCTATCCCGAGCACGACATCAAGGCGCTGCGCCAACCCGGCGCCGGCAAGGCGGACGCGGTCTTTGCCGGGTTTGCGCAGGCGCGCGGCGATGTGCTGATGATCCTGGATGCCGACCTGACCGTGCCGCCCGAGCAGCTGCCGAAGTTCTGGGAGGCGATTGCCTCCGGCAAAGGCGAGTTCGTCAACGGCACGCGCCTGGTCTATCCGATGCAGCAGCAGGCCATGCGATTTCTCAACCTCGTCGCTAACAAGCTGTTCTCCCTGCTGTTTAGCTGGCTGCTGGCGCAGCGCATCACCGATACATTGTGCGGGACCAAAGCGATCTGCAGGTCCGATTACGAGCGGCTCAAATTGGGGCGCAGCTATTTCGGGCGGTTCGATCCGTTCGGCGATTTCGATCTCATTTTCGGCGCCTCCAAGCTGGCGCTCAAGATCGTCGAAGTTCCCATACGGTACGCGAGCCGCAGCTACGGAGAGACGCAAATCTCCCGGTTTCGCCACGGACTCATGCTGCTGCGCATGGTGGTGTTTGCCTTCTTTCGCATCAAGGCAATGTGATGCCGGCTGTGCCTTCGGAATGCCTTGACGGTTTCAGGAAGACCTGGGCGCAAAAGTCTGTGCTGCGCCTGATTTACGACGATTTCTACGCGCGCATCTCAGCATGTTGCCGGCCGGGGCCGACCATCGAGATCGGCGGCGGCATCGGCAATCTCAAAGAACGACTGAACGAGGTCGTCAGCACTGACGTGCAGTGGGCGCCGTGGCTCGACTGCGTCGCCGACGCGCAGCGGCTTCCATTTGCGGCCACGTGCGCTGCCAACATGGTCATGGTCGACGTGTTGCATCATCTGGAGTTTCCGCTTGCCTTCTTCCGCGAGGCGGCGCGCGTGCTGCAGCCCGGCGGACGCGTGATCATGGTCGAGCCGGCGATCAGCTGGGGCAGCACGCTGTTCTACCGGCTCTTGCACCGCGAGCCGGTGCGCAGCCGCGCCGACGTGCTGGTGAATGGGAGCCCACGCGCCGATCGCGACCCGTATGACTCAAACCAGGCGATCCCCACCGTCATTGCAACACGCGAGCGGGAGCGGTTCCATCGGTTAGTGCCCGAGCTCAAGATTGAGCGCGTCGACTGGTTCTCCTTCGCGGCCTATCCGTTGAGCGGCGGATTTCAGGCCTGGACTCTCCTTACGCCGGCGCTGGCGCGCGCTCTGCTCGCTGTCGAGCGCAAGCTCGAGCCCGCGCTCGGCCGTTTCATGGGATTCCGGATGATGCTAGTCGTGGAGAAGATTGCGGCCGTGCAGCCTGCATGAGCGAAGGCAAGTGCCGGAACGTCTCGGATATTGCTTGCGACCATTGGGGACTACGGACGCGACGGGATTTGAGCACGATTTGATGACTCCGAAAATATTCGAGCTTGCAGGCAAGCGCGTGTTCGTCGCAGGACATCGCGGCATGGTCGGCTCGGCGATCGTGCGGCGCCTCGACGGCACGGGTTGCACCGTCGTCACCGCGGATCGGTGCGAGCTCGATCTCGAGCGCCAGGAACAAACCGAGCGCTTCATCACCAAAGCGAGGCCTGACGTGGTGATTGTCGCCGCCGCCAAGGTCGGCGGCATTCACGCCAATGATGCCTATCCGGCCGAGTTCATCTCGGAGAATCTCGCCATTGCGCGCAATGCCATTGACGCGAGCCACAAGGCATCCGTGCGAAAGCTGCTGTTCCTTGGCTCCTCGTGCATCTACCCGCGCGAGGCGCGTCAACCCATGCGCGAGGACGAGCTCCTTACCGGCCCGCTTGAGCCCACGAATGAATGGTACGCAATTGCGAAAATTGCCGGCATCAAGCTGTGCCAGGCCTACCGCCGCCAATACGGGGCCGATTTCATCTCCGTAATGCCGACAAATCTTTATGGTCCGGGTGACAATTATCATGCCGAAAACAGCCATGTGGTATCGGCGTTGATCCGCCGCCTGCACGAGGCCAAGCGCGATACTGCTCCGAGCGTCACGGTGTGGGGGACGGGCACACCCCGTCGCGAGTTTCTCTTTGTCGATGATCTCGCCGATGCGTGCGCGTTCGTATTGGAGCATTACAGCGGCGAGCCGCACATTAACATCGGCAGCGGCCAGGAGGTGACCATCGCGGACCTTGCCAAGCACCTCGCCGAAATTGTGCAGTACCCCGGCAAACTGGAATTCGATCATTCGCGTCCGGATGGCATGCCGCGCAAGCTCCTTGACAGCTCGGTCCTGACCCGTATGGGTTGGCGCGCGCGCACGCCGTTACGCGAAGGGCTTGAGCGCGCTTACGTGGCCTATCTGGCCGGCAATGCGCGCGCACACTGAGGCGCGCGTGCCGGCTTACGCGTGTCGCGCACGGGAAATTTCCTCCGGGCTGTACCGCAATGCGCGGAAGACCAGATTGCCCTCACAGCCCGGCGGGCCACCAAAAAAAGGCCTGCCGAAGAACGGATTGACGTATTCCCAAACGATCTGCCCTTCCTTGGTGACCTCGAAGAATCGCCCGAAGGAAGACTCCGTCAGCAACGTATTTCCGTTGGCAAGACGCTGCGCGATACCCATGCGCGGCGAAAAGAAATTCCAGGATGGGTAGTCCTGATACTTCCATACGATCTCATTCGTTGCCGGGTCGATCTCGATAGCTCTGGAATAAGGCATCGAGTCATCGAGCCGATGCGTCCCATTGTCGAATATGAGAATATTGCCGTTCGGCAACAACGTCGGCGCATGCTGGCCTGCGACAACGGGGGGGCCGAGCTTCCAAAGAATTTTGCCGGTGTTTCGCGAAATTCGGACGACGGTAGATGTCGGCCGAAAGCTCGCGAGAATATCGCCGTCGGGCAGCTCCTGCACGCTATTGCCCTGCGCCCACATGGTGCGAGGCGCTTGAACCTCGGAGATGCCGTCTGCCTCGGGGTCGAGATGCTCCCACGTGCGCCATTCCCACACGGTCTTCCCTGCACGTGTCACTTCCGCCAGATAATCGGAGTACATCTTGCCTGCCTCCGCTTGTAACAGGGGCGCGTACTGGCCCGAGAGCATGTTCTTTTCGACGATGCCTCCCTTGACGCGTCGTGCAATTTCCTCCGGTACTGCGCCCATGCAGTGCAGCAACACGTTGCCATTGCGCAAGAGGATGCCGTGATGATGGTGGTCCGGGTGGCGTATTTCCCAGAGCACTTTGCCGTTCCAGTCGGCCTCCAGCACCACGCCGCCCTTGAATGGAAACCGGCTGAGAAAGTTCTCCTCAGGACTGCGTCCGTTGAAAAACAGTGTCCCGCGCTCGGAAATGTAGCCGGACAGCCCCGGCGGGTAAGGAAGCGTCCAGGTGTGGACGACGCTGCCCTTCAGATCGACGAGATAGACGCTTCTGTTTTCCACACAGAGGGGGGCAAAAAGCGTAAATCCCGCAAACGCGCGTTCCGGGTCGTAGGCGCGCAGACCAATGCCTCGGCGTTTAACGGTATTTTGCTCGACGGCCGCCATGGTGCATGACTCCTGAAACCTAGAACACGGCCGCACTCGATGGCTGCAGTCACCTGCGGGTTCAAGGCATGAATTCTCGGGCAGGCATTAGAAATTTTATTGAAGGCCGACACGCCGCGATAACAGGGAGCAAAAACTCATGACTCGCTCAGCAGCCGGATGCATGCTCATTATCTGCGTTGTTCTTGGTTGGCGCACCGCTGCGGCGGAGCCCCGCCTCCCTACTATTCCGCCCGACCAGTACACGGAGGAACAGAAGAAAGCAGCCGAGGAATTCCTCGCCGCTCGCAAGGTCCCGGTGTTTGGCCCCTTCGAGCCGATGATGCACAGTCCGGCGGTGATGAATCTCGCCCGGTCCATGGGAGATTATCTGCGCTATCACTCGTCCATCGGAAACACGCTGAGCGAGCTGGTGATCCTGATCACCGCGCGCGAATGGTCGCAGGATTACGAGTGGCACGTGCATTATCCGATAGCGCTCAAAGCCGGCATTGGCAACGACGTGGCGAATGCCGTGGCCGATGGCCGCCGCCCGACTGGCATGAGCGCCGACGAGGAGATCGTCTATGATTTCACGACCGAGCTCCTCAAGAACAAACGCATCTCGGACGCCACGTTCAATCGCGCCGACCAGCGTTTCGGCAAGCGAGGCGTCGTCGATATGGCGGCGATCGCGGGGTATTACACGTTCCTCGCCATGGAGCTGAACATGGCGCGGTATGAGTTTTCCGGGGAGCCTCGGCTGTCGCGCTACCCGGACTGACCCCCTCACTACCCTAAATACCGGCACTTTTTCGGGAACCTTTTCTGCCGAACTCCATCTAATGCGGCAGGAGAGGTGCGATGCAATCCAAAACCGCAACGAAAGAGCGCTGGGACGACGCCGAGCTGGTCCGTCGTGCGCTTGCCCGCGACAGCGCGGCATTTCGTATGATCATCGAGACACACAATCGCAGGCTCTACCGCATTGCGCGCAGCGTTTTGCGCAACGACAGCGAGGCCGAAGATGTGGTCCAGGAAACCTACGTCAGGGCCTTTGCCAACCTCGTGCAATTTCGCGGCGAGTCGAGCCTTTCTGCCTGGCTTGGCCGCATCGCTTTGAATGACGCCCTGAAGCGGCGCAGGCACGAGCGGCGAGTAGTGGAAGTGGAAAAGCTGGACGTGCACCGGCCCGAGGCCCGGGTGATTCCG
>DATCJI010000244.1:0-6258 GCA_036562835.1 Xanthobacteraceae bacterium
CGACGCCACAGGTGCTTGCAACGCAGGCGGCCTTTGGCATGCTGTTGAACGAGATCGGTCGCGGCAAAAGCGGGATTGCGGAGCGCATCGTCACCACCTCTCCGGACGTGACCGTCTCGACCAATCTCGGCCCCTGGGTCAATCGCCGCGGATTGTTTGCTCGCGAGAAGATGGCCGACATTTTCAAAAGCGAGCGCATTCCCTCGACGTTCAATTGGGATTTCTCGCCCCAGGGTCAGCACATCGAGCTCGGCATCGCGGAAATGAACTTGTTCATCCTGCTTTCCGCGCTCGGTCTTTCTCACGCAATCAACGGCGAGCGTCTTATGCCCATCGGGACGCTCTATGATCCGTTTATCCAGCGCGGGCTCGATGCGCTCAACTATGCGTGCTACCAGGACGCCCGTTTCATTCTCGTGGCGACCCCGTCGGGAATCACGCTCTCGCCCGAAGGTGGCGCGCACCAATCGGTGTCGACCCCGCTCATCGGCATCGGACAGGACGGGCTTGCCGCCTTCGAGCCGGCATTCGCCGATGAGCTAGCAGTCATTCTTCGCTTTGCCTTCGACTACATCCAGCGCGAGGACGAAGGCGAAGCGTCCGAACGCAACTGGCTGCGCGACGAGACCGGAGGCTCCATCTATCTTCGCCTTTCAACGCGGCCGATCGAACAAATAAAACGAGAGATGACGCCCGAGCTTTTGCAGGCGATCGTGGACGGCGGATACTGGCTGCGCAAGCCGGGGCCGAACTGTCAGGTCGTCGTGGCCTACACGGGTGCCGTTGCGCCGGAGGCGATCCAGGCAGTGGGGCTCATGGCTGAGGACCGCCGGGATGTCGGGCTGCTCGCCGTCACCTCAGCGGATCGTCTCAATGCGGGCTGGACTGCGGCGCAGCGCGCGCGCGAGCGCGGCCTCGTCCATGCGCGTTCGCATATCGAGCGTCTGCTCGCCGATGTTCCATCCCATTGCGGTATCGTGTCGGTGCTTGACGGCCATCCCGCAACACTCGCGTGGCTCGGTGCGGTGCACGGGCATCGGTCGCGTTCGCTTGGCGTGGAGCATTTCGGTCAGACCGGCTCCATCCCCGATCTTTACGCGCACTACGGCATCGACACGAATGCCATTGTTGCCGCCGCGGCCGCGCTCACGCCGGGCCGTCCCATGCGCCACCTGCGCGCGCTGCCGTAGGGTGGGTTGAGCGGAAGCGAAACCCACCAATGTTGGGTTACGCGCGGAGCCGTGCAGAGCATCCCAGCAACACAGCGGCCGCGCTAACCCAACCTACACCGACAACCGCTGGCGGATGGCCGCGTCGGCAAGCACGTCATCGGGTGCACCGTGACTGATAATGCGGCCTTTCTCCATCACGTAGCAGGAATTGCTGATGGCCGCCGAGCGCCGAACATTCTGCTCGACGAGGAGGAGCGCGATGCCCGCATCGCGCATGCGCACAAGCGCATCGAAAATCTCGCTCACCACCATGGGCGCAAGCCCTTCGGACGGCTCATCGACAAGGAGGAGCTTGGGCGACACCACGACGGCCCGACCAATGGCAAGCATCTGCTGCTCGCCACCCGATAAAGTTCTCCCCTGTTGCGATCGGCGCTCGCGCAGGCGCGGAAACAAATCAAACACCCGCGCGAGCTCACGCTTCTGCTGCGCGGTCGATTGCCAGCGGGTAAACAGAGCAAGCGTCAGGTTCTCCTCGACCCTCAGCGTTGCGAAAATGCGGCGATCCTCGGGGATAAACGCGACGCCCCTACGAAAGACGCGGTCCGGTGAAAGGCCGCCGATCGCCTCGCCCTGAAACAGAATCTGTCCCTCGGTCGGACGCAGCCAGCCCATAATGGCGCGCAGCGCCGTGGTCTTTCCGGCACCATTGCGCCCATAGATGCTCACGATCTCGCCGGCATCGACGCTGAACGAGACGCCCCGCAGGACGGGCGCATACGCGTATTGGGCGTGCAGGTTGCGCACCTCAAGGAGCGGCATGCTGCACCCCCAGATAGGCCTCGCGCACGCGCTCGCTCGCGCGCACTTCCTGCGGGCCGCCTTCGAACAGCTTATGGCCCTGGTGCATTACGATGACGTGGTCGGACAGGCTCATCACCAGATCGATGTCGTGCTCGATCAGCAGGATGGTGACGCTGCCGGCGAGCGACTTGATCAGCGCGTCGAATTCGGCGGTCTCTGCGGGCGACATGCCTTGCGTCGGCTCATCGAGCATCAGAAGCCGTGGTGCAAGCGCCATGCACACGGCGATTTCGATGCGGCGCTGATCCCCATGGGAAAGGTTGCGCACAAGCTCGTCAGCGCGCTCGGCCAATCCGAACTGCTCCAGCAAGGCCTGCGCCCGCGCGCGCACGCGGGAGTCCGCATGCAGGCGCGACAGGTAGTTTTTGCGCGGCTCAAGTCCCTGGCACGCAAGACGCACGTTCTCCAGGGCGCTCAAGCCGAAGAAGAGGTTGCTGGTCTGGAAGGAGCGCGCGACACCGATGCGCGCCAGGATGTAGGGCGGCTTGCCGGTGATATCGCGGCCATCGAGCTCGACGGTGCCGGAATCGGGCTTCACGCTGCCCGAGATCAGATTGAACGCGGTGCTCTTGCCCGCCCCGTTGGGGCCGATGATCGATGTGATGCGTTGGGGCATCGTCTCGAAGCTGAGATCGGACACTGCACGCAGGCCGCCGAACGCTTTGCTCAAGCCCCGCACCGTGATCATGCCGCAAGCTTCCGATCCCGTGTCAGCCGGCGCGCCAGTCCCAAAAGTCCGTCCGGCAGGAACATGACAAACACGACAAAGATCGTGCCGAGCACGAACAGGTGCCGATCGGTGTAGCTGCCAATCACCGATTCGAGGAAAGTGATGATCACGCTGCCTACCAGAGGCCCGAGCAGGGTGCCAATGCCGCCGACCAGCGACACGACAACGGCTTTTGTGGAAACCTCGAAACCGAAAAGATGCGGCGCGACGAAGCCGCGCAGCAGCGGATAGATCAGGCCTCCGAAAGCGGCGATCTGCGCCGCCAGAACATAGGCAAAAAGCTTGTACCAGAACGGATGATAACCGAGATAAGGAACGCGATCGGCATTATCGCGAATGGCGCGGAGCACGCTGCCAAAGGGTGTGCCGAGAACGCGGCGCGTGCCGAGATAGATCAGCACGAGCGTGGCGAGCACGAAATAATAGAACACGAGATTACTGCTCAAATCGAGCGAAACGCCGGGCAGAAGCGGAATGCGCGGAATGGGAATGCCGATCAGCCCGTCGGAGCCGCCGATCGCGCGTGTGTTATGTGCAATCTTGGAAAGGATTTCCGCAGCGCCGAATGTGATCAGCGCGAAATAAACCCCCTTGGCCCGTATGGCGACCGCGCCGAGCGCAACCGAGAAAATGCCCACAACCGCAATCACCGCAATCCATACCACCCAGAACGACTGGGTGACGTGCAGGTACAGCAAGGCCGAGACGTAGGCAGACAGCCCGAAATACGCCGCCTGACCGAGCGAAAGCAGGCCCGCATAGCCAAGAAGAATATCGACGCTGAGTGCGACAGTGCCGAGCAAGAGCGCCTCGATGCCAAGCCGGGTGAAGAACGCACCGCCCAGCCACGGAAAAACGGCCGCGATGGCGAGCATCGCCAAGCCGACCCAGCGGAGATGCGGCATCAGGCCTCGCCGAAGCGATGGAAGAGACCACTCGGCCGCAAGACGAGCACGAGAAGCATCACGCAATACACAAGGGTCTCGGCCCAGACCGGCGGGATATAAAGGCTGGCGATACCCTGCACTTGCGTGAGCAGCAGCGCCGCGATCACCGCCCCGATGATGCTGCCCATCCCGCCGACGATCACGACGGCGAACGCGAGCACCAGAAAGTCATGTCCCATCGTGGGGAACACTGCGTAAATCGGGCTGAGCAGCACGCCGGCGAGGCCGGCCAGTCCGCACCCATAGATGAAGGTAAAGCGATAGACCCAGCGGATCGGAATGCCGAACGAGGCGACCATCGACGGGTCGACCGCCGTCGCGCGCAGCACGGCACCCACACGCGTATGATAGACAAGCCACCATGTGATCACGATAGCGGAGAGGCTGACGGCAAGAACGAACAGACGATAGACCGGCACAAATATTTGCCCGAGAGAAGCGATGCCGGCGAACGGACCTGCGACCGCGTGGGTGTCGGTGCCCCAGACGACCTGGGCGAGATCGCGAAGCATGAGACTTACCCCAAATGTCAGAAGCAAGGTGACGGTGGCGCGATCGGCCCGCGGGAGCAGGGGACGAATGCCGGCTTCCTCCAGGCCCCATCCCACGAGCCCGATCAGAACGGGCGCCAGCACGAGGGCGCCCCAATAGCCCATTCCCCATCCGATCAACGTGAATGCCGCATAGCCGCCCAGCATGTAGAGATCGCCATGCGCGAGGTTGATGACGTCAAGCAGCCCGAAAATCATCGTGAGCCCGAGCGCCACAAGGGCCAGCGCCGCGCCGATGATGAGCGCGTCGATCATCTGCGGCAACAGCACGAAATGCAGATAGCTCAGCAGCTCTTCCATCATGCTTTTCGCTCCACGTACACGCATCTCACTCCGTCATCCTGAGGCGCGAGCGAGCACAGCGAGCGAGCCTCGAAGGATGCAGGCATCGCACGGGCGGCATCCTTCGAGGCTCGGCGCTTTGCGCCGAGCACCTCAGGATGACGGCTCCCCCGCGACGTCCTTTTCTAAAACCGATCGCACTTGTCGGGGCCGACGGCTTCCTCGCCCGGCACGCGGCCGACGGTGTGAAAGTCGCTGCCCTTCACCTGCACCACAACCATGTCCACGATGGCCTGGTGATCGCCCTTGCGCATCTTCTTCGTACCCTGGGGCGTCTGCCACGACGCGTCTTCCATGGCGGCGCGCAGCTTGGCCGTGTCCGTTCCTCCCGCCTTCTCGATCGCCTGCTTGAACAGAAAGAAGAGGCCATAGGTATCGGCCCCGAACAGATCGGGGTCGATCTGATTGTCTTTCTTGAAGGTGGCGACGAATTGCTTGTTCGCCGGCGTATCGATATCGGTCGAATAGCCGGCCGCACTGAGAAAACCTTCGCCGGCGCCGCCCATGGCGCCGATGTTTTCCTGCGTGACGGCGCCCGCGGCGCCGGCGAGCGTCAGCTTGCCGGAAAGCAGTCCGTATTCCTTGAGCTGCGTCAGCAGGCGGACCGTATCGTTGCCGGCCGTAGCGGTCATGATCACATCGGGGCGCCCCGCGCGGATCTGGCCGATGTAGGGCGTGTAGTCCTTGGCGCCGAGAGGTGGATACGCGCTGCCGACGTCGGTGCCGCCGAGGCGCTTGATATCTTCCTCGAACGCGCCAATGGTGCTGCGCCCCATCTCGTAGTCAGGGCCGATAAAGAAGTAGCGTTTGCCCGCGACGTTCTTGATAAGCCAGCTGGTGAGCGCGGTCGACTGCATGAAGGCGTTGGCGTTGACGCGGAAGACGTTCGGGCTGCACTGCGTGCCGGTAATCGAGGTAGCGTAGGACACGGTGGTTACCAGAATGCGGTCGTTGCGTTCGGCCACTTGGCCCACCGCGAGCGTCGAGCCGCTGTTCACGGTTCCGGTGAGCAGGTCGACCTTGTCCTGCTGCAGCAGCTTCTCGGCTTTGCGCACTGCTACCGGCGGATTAGCCTCCTCGTCCTCGAACAGCAGCTCGATGGGATGTCCGCTCACGCCGCCCGCGGCATTGATCTCTTTTACCGCAAGCTCGGCGCCCCAGCGCACCTGTTTGCCGATCGGCGCATAGGTGCCGGAAAGCGGTGTCACCACCCCGATCTTGATCGGATCGGCCGCATAGGCATTGCCGGCAAGCAACAGCGCTGCCGCGCCGGCCGCGCCACGTGTGAGAACGAGCGTTTTCTCCATCTTATTCTCCTTTTTCATTCCGGCGCTTACGTGCCGGCGAACCTGGGTTTGCGCTTCTCGCTGAAGGCGGCGATGCCTTCTTTGTAATCGGCCGTCGGCCGCAGCTTCTCGTAGGCGTGGCCCTCGATCTCGAAGCCGGCGCCGAGGCCCGCATCGTAGGCGGTGGCGAGCACGCGCTTTGCCGTCTTGAGCGCGAGCGCAGACATGCCGGTCAACGTGCCGATCATCTCGTTGAGAATGTTGTCGAGTCCGGCCGTGTCATCGGCGACACGGGTGATGAGCCCCCAGCTCACGCCTTCCGAAGCCGGAATGCGCCGGCCAAGCATCATCATGTCGGCCGCCCGG
>DATCJI010000351.1:0-14716 GCA_036562835.1 Xanthobacteraceae bacterium
AGCACCATGAGCATGCGCTCCTGGCTTTCCGAAAGCATCATCTCATAGGCTGTCATCCCTGTTTCACGGCAGGGAACCCTGTCGAGATCGAGGGTGACGCCGAGATTTCCCTTGGCCCCCATTTCCACGGCCGAACAGGTGAGCCCCGCCGCCCCCATGTCCTGAATAGCCACCACGCAACCTTCGGCCATGATCTCGAGACATGCCTCGAGCAGAAGCTTTTCAGAAAATGGATCTCCGACCTGGACAGTGGGCCGCTTTTCCTCAGCATCATCTGCGAACTGCGCCGAGGCCATGCTGGCGCCGTGAATGCCGTCACGACCCGTCTTCGAGCCGAGATAAACGATAGGCATGCTCACGCCGGAGGCCGCGGCATAGAAAATCTTGTCGCGCTCGGCGATCCCGACCGCCATGGCATTCACCAGGCAATTCCCGTCATAGCGCGTGTGAAAGCACACAGACCCGCCGACCGTCGGCACGCCGAACGAGTTGCCGTAGCCCCCGATACCCGCGACCACACCGAAGACGAGGTGGCGCGTTTTCGGGTCCGATGGCGCGCCGAAGAAGAGCGCGTTGAGGCAGGCAATTGGGCGCGCCCCCATGGTGAACACGTCGCGCAGGATACCGCCGACCCCTGTCGCTGCCCCTTGATACGGCTCGATGTAGCTTGGGTGATTGTGACTCTCCATCTTGAACACAACCGCAAGCCCATCGCCGATGTCGATGACGCCGGCATTCTCGCCCGGGCCCTGGATCACCCAGGGCGCCTGCGTGGGAAGATTACGCAGATGGATTTTCGATGACTTATACGAGCAGTGCTCATTCCACATGGCAGAGAAAATGCCGAGCTCGGTGATGCTCGGCGTGCGACCGATCATCTGGCGAGCGCGCTCGTATTCCTCTGGACTAAGGCCGTGAGCGGCGACAACGGCTGCTGTGATTCTCGGCGTCCGCGCAACGGGTGCTGGGCGCCGAACGGGTTTGGCGGGCGTATGCTTGGGGGCTGAGGTCCTTTTGGACTTTTTTGCCGTTGTTTTTCGAATTCCCGGCTTGCGCAAACCGCCCGGCTTTTTTGACCTGAGCGCGCGTGCTGGTGCTGTCGCCATGGGATCGGGTTCAGGCAGCCTTGGCGAAATAGTCGGTCAGTCCGGCAAAGAGACCACGCCCGTCGGTAGGCCCGAGCGCATCTTCCACATGGTCCTCAGGATGCGGCATCATGCCGAGCACGTTACCGTGCTCATTGAGGATGCCCGCGATCGCATTGGTCGCACCGTTGAAGTTCCATGCGGGATCGAGAGAGCCATCGGGCGCTGCGTAGCGAAACAGGATCCTCTCTTCGCGTTCTAACCACTCGATCGTGTCTTCGTCCGCGACGTAATTGCCTTCGCCGTGCGCGACGGGCACGCGGATCACCTGGCCCGCATTGTATCCACGCGTAAACGGGCTATTCGAGCGCTCAACGCGCAGATATACGTCCCGGCAGATGAATTTGAGCGCGGCATTGCGCATCAGTATTCCCGGCAATAGTTGGATCTCGCATAAAATCTGAAATCCGTTGCATACGCCGAGCACGAGGCCTCCGCTTTCCGCATGAGCACGTACTGCGGCCATGATTGGAGCCCGCGCCGCAATAGCCCCGCAACGCAGATAGTCACCGTAAGAAAAGCCGCCGGGAATGACGACGAGGTCAGTGCCTGCCGGCAGGTCCTGCTCTGCATGCCAGACAAAGGCAGGCGGCCGGCCCGAAACCAGCGTGAGCGCGCGCGCCATATCCCGCTCGCGATTGATTCCAGGAAAAATTATGAGCGCGGAGTTCATGGGCAAATGGCGCTTTTTGCGCCGGGGGACCATAGATGGTGCCGGTGCAAGCAAAGTACCAGAGGTCTAGCGCATCAGCTGCACTTCGTAATTCTCGATCACATTATTCGCGAGCAGCTTTTCCGCAGCGGCTTTCAGCACGCTCTGCGCCGCTTTACGATCGCTTGCTGCGAGTTCCAGGTCGAACACCTTGCCCTGACGCACGCTTGCAATGCCGGCAATGCCGAGCGAGCCCAGCGCGTGCTCGATCGCCTTGCCCTGCGGGTCGAGGATACCTGATTTCAGCGTGACGACGATGCGCGCCTTCATCCTTCACCCGAGCACGCGCGCAGCTCTAACCTTTGACCAGGACCGGTCCGCTCGCCGGCGGTCGCTCGCCCTCGCTCATAATGCCGAGGCGCCTTGCCACCTCCGTATATGCTTCGAGCAGCCCTCCGAGATCCCGGCGAAAGCGATCCTTGTCGAGCTTGTCGTTGGATTTCATATCCCACAGCCGGCATGAATCAGGAGAAATCTCGTCGGCCACCACGATGCGCATGAGTTCGTTCTCCCACAGCCGTCCCGTCTCCATCTTAAAATCGACCAGCCTGATGCCGACGCCGAGAAATAGCCCGGAGAGAAAGTCGTTGACCCGGATGGCAAGAGCCATGATGTCGTCGATCTCCTGCGGGTTGGCCCAGCCGAAGGCGGTGATGTGCTCCTCGGACACCATGGGGTCGCCCAGCTTGTCGTTCTTGTAATAGAACTCGATGATGGACCGCGGCAGCTGAGTGCCTTCCTCGATGCCGAGGCGTTCTGACAGTGTCCCCGCAGCGACATTGCGCACGACCACTTCCAGCGGGATGATCTCCACCTGCCGGATCAGCTGCTCGCGCATGTTCAGGCGTTTAATGAAATGCGTGGGAACACCGATGTCATTGAGGTGCTGGAACACGTATTCGGAGATGCGATTGTTGAGGACTCCCTTGCCTTCAATGATCTGGTGTTTCTTTGCATTGAAAGCTGTGGCGTCGTCCTTGAAATGTTGAATCAGGGTTCCCGGCTCGGGTCCCTCATACAGGACTTTTGCCTTCCCTTCATAGATGCGGCGACGGCGGCTCATCGGAGTGTACCGTGGTCTGTTGATATCCATGTGGGGTGCCGTGGCTCCGGTGTGAGTGTGATGCCCGCGGCGGCAGAAGACGCGCAGCGTGGGTATGACGTGCCGATGCGACGCGTCGGGACTCGCAAGCTAGCCGATTGAGCTGCGCAGCACAATCGCGTTTACTCGGTTGTTCCGCGCTCGCAACCAGCGAATCACCTTGTGCATACGTTGCGTTGCTGATCCCTAGCGATTATGCAAGTGCGATGCGGTTTTCGGCGAGGAAAGCATGACTACCTTCGACAAGCGCGAAGAAGGATTCGAAAAACAGTTCGCCCATGACGAAGAGCTGAGGTTCAAGGCGACTGCTCGGCGCAACAAGCTCCTGGGCCTGTGGGCGGCGGAGAAGCTGGGCCTGAAAGGGGCGGATGCGCAAGCCTATGCGAAAGACGTCGTACTTGCTGATCTCGAGGAATCCGGAGGCAATGGGGTGTTCCGAAAGATCCGCAAGGACTTCGATGCCAAAGGCGTGCAGCAGTCGGATCATCAGATACGACGCACCATGGACGAGCTGATGGCACAATCGGTGGCAGACGTAAAAGCGACTGGCTGAGCCACAATGCCCATTCCCGCCTTCTCGCTCGCGCGCAGACTTCGGAACGGCGAAACCGTGCACACCGGCTGGTGCGGATTGCCATATCCGATTGTGGCTGAAGTTGTCGCACGAGAAGGCTTTGCCGCGGTTACCCTCGATGCGCAGCACGGGTTGTGGGACATGGCAGCGATCCCCGCAGGCATTGCGCAAATCCGCCAGGCTGGGGCGGCTGCGCTGCTGCGCATTCCAGTGCGCGATTATGCCGCCGCAAGCCGCGCGCTCGACTGGGGCGCCGAGGGCATTGTGGCACCCATGATCAACACGCCGGAGGAGGCGCGCGCGTATGTGTCGTTTGCCAAATTTCCGCCCCTAGGCGAGCGAAGCTGGGGACCACATCGCGCAATGGCGCTCGCCGGCATGTCCGATCAGCAGGCGTATTTACGCGAGGCGAACGAGCTGACCGTCACCCTTGCGATGATCGAAACGCAAACGGCTCTCGACAATGTCGAGGCCATTGCCGCAACGCCTGGCATCGACGCGCTGTTTCTCGGGCCATCGGACCTTTCCATCACGCTGACCAACGGCGGCGCCATTGATCCTTTGTCAGCCGAAGTCGATCGTGCGATCGACCGCATGGTCGCCGCCGCGCACAAGGCGGGCAAGATCATGGGCGCCTATTGTCACAACGGAGAACGCGCAGTCGCGTTGGCCAAGCGCGGCGCGCGCTTTCTCGCTGTGGGAAGCGATCTTGCATTCCTGCGTGCTGGCGCAGCAGTGGCGCTCAAGGCCCTCAACGCCTGACAATTGACGCGTGCGGGTCTCGCTTTTCGCAAGCCGTGCAATGAGTTGATCGGAAGTTTGCGATTACTCTGAGCACGCTCCCCGAAATTGCTTGCTCGCAATTCACGACTTCGTAACGGCTGCAGCCAACTTTGCGGCCAGCTCCTCTTTTGTCGCAACCAAATCACTCTCGAGCTCCTGCGCACCCAAGTCGATCACCCTGTATCCGCGCTCTTCGAGCCAGGCGCGTGTTTGCCTGCGCGCCGTAGCCGCAGCCGACGTTTCGCCATTGGGCACAAGGACAATAACGGTGCGCAGTGCGAAAGATACGAAGTCAACGATGTGGGGGCCAATCGGAACCTGGCGCTTGAATGCGTTGTCCGCAAAGCGGCGATCTCTCGTGAGCGCATCCCATAATAGGCGCTCGGCCTCCGTAGGATTGCGGCGCAGCAAGCGCGCCAGGCCGCGCGTGGGGCCGGTCGATGTTCCCGGCTGGCCATACTCGGCAAGCAGCGCACGTAGGGTCGTCGCTTGCTCGCCGTCCAGCACGCCACCCCGCGCAGGCCCTTTGCGGCCTTGTGCCAAGGCCATGACGATGCCGTGCAAGGTCTGGATATCCTGTCTTGTCGGCTGCATGCGCGCAAAGATGTTGCGCAAATTCACCAGCATGGTGGCACGCTTGTGCAGTGGGCGAAAATACTCGATGGCATCGAGCTCGCGTTCGAGCGTATCGAACAATGCCTGGATCTGCTCCTTGCCGGCCGGCTGTGATTTCTGCGGCATGGCAAACGGAAGGTCGCCGCTAGAAAGAAGCTTGAACCATTCATACGAAATGAGCGCTACCGCTTGCGCCAGATTGAGGGATGCGAAAGCCGGATTGACGGGAAAGGTCACAATACGGTCGGCCAACGCGACCTCATGGTTCTCCAAGCCGTAGCGTTCGCGCCCGAACATCACCGCCACGTTCTCGCCCGAGCTTACGTGTGCGCCTAGCAAAGCGGCGGCTTCGTCGGCGCCGATCACGGGCTTTGCCTGATCATGCGCGCGCGCGGTGGTCGCGAGCACGAGGGTGCAGTCAGCAATGGCCGCCTGCAGCGAATTGTAAAGCCCGACGTTATCCAGGATGCGGTCGGCGCCCGACGCTGATCGGCGGGCATGCAGATTAGGCCAGCCGTCGCGCGGTTTCACCAGGCGAAGACGAGACAGCGCGAAATTCGCCATGACGCGCGCCGCTGCACCAATGTTTTCGCCAAGCTGCGGCTCGATCAGGATGATGATCGGACCCGGTTGTTCGGCCCAGGCTTTCGTCTTGTCAGTACCTGCGCCGGGCATGCTGTTTTTCTGTTGCGAGGACGGATAAAGACGGACGGTTTTCTCCTTGCGGGCGTGGCATCGTCGGGTCATAAGGCGCGGCTGATGCCCTCATTTGCGTGCTCGGTCTCCGATTTCCAGAAGGTCTGCAATGGCGAAGATCAAGGTGAAGAACCCGGTCGTTGAGCTGGACGGCGACGAGATGACCCGCATCATCTGGCGGCTCATCAAGGAGAAACTCATTCATCCTTATCTCGACATCGAGCTTCTTTATTTCGATCTGGGCATGGAAAAAAGGGACCAGACGCGCGACCAGATTACCATCGATGCGGCCGAGGCGATCAAACGCGTAGGCGTCGGGGTAAAATGCGCAACCATCACGCCCGACGAAGCCCGCGTACAGGAATTCAACCTGCACGAAATGTACCGCTCGCCCAACGGCACCATCCGCAACATTCTCGGGGGTGTCATCTTTCGCGAGCCGATCATCTGCAGGAACGTGCCGCGCCTCGTTCCCGGCTGGACCAAGCCGATCATTATCGGTCGCCACGCCTATGGCGACCAATACCGCGCCACTGATTTCAAGGTGCCGGGAAAAGGCAAACTGATGCTCTCCTTCCACGGAGAGGACGGAACGCGAATCGAACGTGAAGTGTTCCAGTTTCCGGGCAGCGGCGTCACGATGGCGATGTACAACCTGGACAATTCGATCCGGGACTTTGCCTACGCCTCATTCAATTACGGCCTGACGCGTGGATATCCTGTCTATCTGTCGACCAAGAACACAATCCTGAAAGTGTACGATGGCCGGTTCAAGGACATCTTCCAGGAGGTGTATGACAAGGAGTTCAAGAGCGCATTTGAGAAGAAGAAGATTTTTTACGAGCACCGCCTGATCGACGACATGGTTGCGGCAGCATTGAAATGGTCCGGCGGTTACGTCTGGGCATGCAAGAACTACGACGGCGACGTGGAATCCGATACGGTCGCGCAGGGCTATGGCTCCCTTGGACTGATGACCTCCGTCCTGATGACGCCCGACGGCAAGGTCGTCGAGGCTGAAGCCGCGCACGGCACCGTTACGCGGCATTACCGGCAGTACCAGAAGGGAGAGGAGACCTCCACGAATTCCATAGCGTCGATCTTTGCCTGGACGCGGGGACTCGCGCATCGCGCGAAGCTCGACGCCAATGCGGAGCTCGCGAAGTTTGCAGAGACGCTCGAAAGAGTCACGGTGGGGACGGTCGAAGCTGGCGACATGACCAAGGATCTCGCGTTGCTGATCGGGCCGGATCAGAGATGGCTTTCGACCACGGCCTTCCTGGACAAGGTCGACCAAAATTTGAAAAGGGCAATGCAGTAGTTCCTGCCCGACTCACGCCGTTTGATTCAGCGGGTGGCGAACAGCGTACGGCACCTCACTAACAGGGCACGCACATGCATCAGCATCGATCCATTCGACACCTCCATGCCGAATTCGTCCTTTGCGTTATGGCGATCATTGCATTTGGCGGAACGGCTTCCGCACAAGTGCCGGAGGCGATTGCAGCGCCTGGAGAGAGTAGCCTTGTCACGGTGCATGCCGAAGGGGCGCAAATCTACGAGTGCAAGGCGGCAAGCGATGGGAAGCTCGGTTGGGCGTTTCGCGAACCGATCGCCACCTTGCTGCTCGATGGCAAGACTGTCGGACGCCACTATGCCGGCCCGACATGGGAATACACGGACAGCAGCGCCGTGATGGCCAAAGTAGCCGGAAATGCTCCAGGCAAGAGCGGAAGCGATATTCCCTGGCTGAAGCTCACGGTGACGGAGCACCGCGGCAGCGGAATGCTCACGGGTGTTACCACCGTGCAGCGGATCAATACCCAGGGCGGCACCTCGCCCGGGACGTGCACCGCCGCCGGTGCGTTCCAGAGCGTGCCCTACTCGGCGGATTATGTGTTCCTGAAAAAGTGAGACATTCGATGTTGAGGCGCCTGCGCAGCGCCGGCGTTGGCATCGGCATCATGCTCCTGGCGCTCGCCGCCGACGCAAGCGCACAACCCTATCCCTCGCATCCGATCACGTTCATCGTGCCATATGGTGCGGGCGGCCCCACGGATACAATGATGCGCACGCTCAGCGAGGCGATGCGGCGCTCGCTCGGGCAGGCGGTCATTATCGAGAACGTCACCGGTGCATCAGGAATGCTTGGCGTGACCCGTGCCGTGCACGCCCCTGCCGACGGCTACACAGTGAGCGTGGGAAACTGGCCCACCCACGTCATCAACGGCGCGATTTATCCGCTGCCGTTCGATCTCCTCAAGGATTTCGATCCCGTAGCGCGCCTTTCAAGCAATCCGTATGTCATCCTGGGCCGCAAGGATGTGCCGGCGCGAGATCTCAAGGAGCTGATCGCCTGGCTCAAGGCCAACCCGAACAAGGCCACCGAGGGCACCGCCGGCCCGGGTGGCGGCCAACATGTGGCCGGAGTGTATTTTCAGAAAGTCACCGGCACCGAGTTTCAGTTCGTGCCGTATCGGGCCGGTTCGGTGGATGTGCTTCGCGACCTGATCGCTGGGCATATCGATTTGACCTTTGATCAGGCGATCACGGCTCTCCCGCACGTGCGCAACGGCGCGCTCAAGGCCTACGCGGTCACCTCGGCGACGCGGATTGGTTCGGCCCCCGACATTCCCTCCGTCGACGAGGCAGGCGCGCCCGGTGTGTATATCGCGACCTGGAATGGTCTGTGGGTACCCTCCGGCGCGCCAGCTGAGGCAATCCAGAAATTGAGCAAGGCCGCCATGGACGCGCTTGCAGATCCGGCGGTGCGACAGCGACTAGCTGAATTGGGCCAGGAAATACCATCACCCGAGCAGCAGACAGCGGCAGCCCTCGGCGCCTACCACAAGGCCGAAATCGAGAAATGGTGGCCGCTCATTAAGGCCGCGAACATCAAACCCGAGTAGCGCAGGTGCAGCTGATCCTGCGCAACTGCCGACTCTCGGACCGCGTTGCCGAGGGCACTTTGGATATCGGCGTTCAGGATGGCCGCATCGTCGCGATTGAACGCACGCTAGCTGCAGACGGAGTAGCGTACGATGCGCGGGGCTGCCTCGTCTGCCCCGGATTGATCGAGACGCACATTCACCTCGACAAATCCCGAATCATCGACCGGTGCGCGCCGGCCGAACGGCACGCGCTCAGCCCGGTAAAAGCCATAGCGCCGCTCAAAAAAAGCATGTCTGTCGAGGACGTGCGTATGCGGGCCGAACGCACGCTGGTCGACTGTATCCTGCATGGAACGACGCGCATGCGCACCCAGGTCGAAGTCGATCCGGGGATCGGCATGCGCGGGTTTGATGGCGTGAGCTCGGTTGTAGCGGACTATGCCTGGGCCATCGACATCGAGATCTGCGTGTTTCCGCAGGAAGGACTTAACAACTATCCGGGCACCGAGGAGCTGCTGGTCGAAGCGCTCAGGCGCGGCGCCAAGGTCATCGGAGGTGCGCCGCGGTACGACAGCGATCCGCCAAAGCAGATCGAGCGCATTTTCGCGCTTGCCCGCGAATTCGACGTCGATATCGACATGCATCTTGATGTAGGCCCCACGCCCGAGCCCATGTACATCCATCGGGTACGCGAGCTCACCGACCGTTACAAGCGCGGCGGGCGCGTCGTTGTTGGGCACATGGCCAAGCTCTCGCTGCTGCCCCCCAAAGAGGTAACCTCCCTCGCACGACAGCTCGCCGACAGCGGCATTGCGGTCACCGTTTTGCCTGCGACCGACCTCTTCCTGATGGGTCGCGACCAGGACCACAATGTCCGTCGCGGCGTTGCTGATGCAAATTTGCTGCTTGCGCACGGAGTGAATTGCTCTCTCTCCTCGAACAACGTCCTCAATCCGGCGACACCTTATGGCGACTGCTCGCTCCTGCGCATGGCGAATCTTTACGCCAATGTTCTGCAACTCGACCGACCGAGCGAGCTGCGCGCCTGCTTCGAGATGCTGACCGAACGCTCGGCACGCCTGCTGAACCTGAATGATTATGGCTTTGCAATCGGCCGCCCTGCGGATTTCGTGATCATCAACGCGCAATCTCCCGAGCAGGCAGTCGCCGAGATCGCGCAGCCAGTCGCCACGTTCAAGAGAGGCAAACAAACGAGCGTGTGGCCAGCACCCAAACTGTTGCGGCCATAGCCGGATTGAGCGCAGCGAAATACGCGAGCTCTTACCCCGGATCTCGCTTCGCGCTATCCGCGCTACGAGCTAGGCCGCCGCGAGGGCAGACGCGATGGCTTCGAGCGCAGCACCGGCGTTCGAGCCCTCGGGACCACCCGCCTGCGCTAAATCCGGGCGGCCGCCGCCGCCTTTGCCGCCAAGCGCTTCTGCGCCCTTGCGCACCAGGTCCACGGCAGAGAAGCGATCGGTGAGATCGTTAGTGACACCCACCACGAGGCCGGCTTTACCTTCTTCGGTTACGGCAACGATCGCCACGATGCCGGAACCAATCTCCTTCTTGCCCGCATCGGCGAGGCTGCGCAAATCCTTGAGATCGATCCCGCTCACTTGTCGTGCGAGCAGGCGCACCTTGCCGATTACACGCACGCCATCGGCCGCATCGGCTGAACGAGAGCCGCCCAGCGCGAGCTTCTTGCGTGCTTCCGATAGGTCACGCTCGAGGCGGCGCCGCTCATCCATCACCTGCGCGAGTCGTTGCGCCACCTCGTCGATGCCGATTTTCAGCTCGGCTGATGCGGACTTGGCAATGTTGCCAAGATGATTTGCGTGTTTACGCGCGGCTTTGGCCGTGAGCGCCTCGATGCGCCGCACCCCGGCGGCAACTGCGCTCTCGTTCGTGATGCTGATCAGCCCGATGTCGCCGGTGCGGCGGACATGTGTGCCGCCGCACAGCTCGACCGACCATCCGAGCGTATTGCCGCCGCCCGCACCCATGGCAACGACGCGCACCTCGTCTCCGTATTTCTCGCCGAAGAGGGCGCGTGCTCCCGATGCGATGGCCTCGTCCACTGCCATCAGGCGCGTGGTTACCGGTGAATTCTGCAGCACCATATCGTTGGCAATGTCTTCCACGCGCTCGATCTCGCCCTCTTGCAAGGGTTTGGGATGCGAGAAATCGAAGCGCAGCCGGTCGGGCGCGACCAACGAGCCCTTCTGCGCCACGTGATCGCCCAACACCTGGCGGAGTGCCTCATGCAGCAGATGCGTTGCGGAATGATTCTGCCTGATCGCGTTGCGACGCGCATGGTCCACTTCCAGTGTCAAGGGAGCATCACGCTTGATTTCTCCCTCCTCGACGGTGCCGAAGTGCACGAAAAGGTCGCCGGCTTTCTTCTGCGTATCGGTGACGCGTACCCGTGTGCCGTCGGCAGTCATGCTGCCGGTATCACCCACTTGCCCGCCGGATTCCGCATGGAACGGCGTCTGGTTGAGGATGATCGCGCCGCTTTCTCCCTTTTTCAAGGAAGCGACTTCCTTGCCGTTGCGCACGAGCGCAGCGACGACGCCCTCCGCCTGCTCCGTTTCGTAACCGAGGAACTCGGTGGGCCCGGCCTTTTCGCGTACGGAGAACCAGACCGCCTCCGTTGCCGCTTCGCCGGAGCCGGACCAGGACGCGCGCGCCTTCTGCCGTTGCCGTTCCATCGCGGCATTGAACCCCTCGACATCGACCGTGATGCCTCGCGCTCGCAACGCGTCCTGAGTGAGGTCGAGAGGAAATCCATAAGTGTCGTACAGGGTAAAGGCCGTTTCGCCGGAAACTTGATCGCCGGAGTTCAGATTGCGCGTCTCTTCGTCGAGCATGACGAGCCCCCGCTCCAGCGTATTGCGAAACCGGGTCTCTTCGAGCTTGAGTGTCTCGGTGACGAGCGGTTCGGCGCGAGAGAGCTCCGGATAGGCCTGGCCCATCTCCCGCACCAGGGTAGGCACGAGCCGCCACATCAGCGGCTCGCGGGCACCGAGAAGCTCGCCATGACGCATCGCCCGTCGCATGATTCGACGCACGACATAGCCGCGCCCTTCGTTCGAGGGCAGCACACCGTCGGCAATCAGGAAAGCCGACGCGCGCAAATGGTCCGCAATCACCCGATGCGACACCCCGCGCGGGCCCTCGGGCTCGATGCCCGTCAGATCCGCGATGTGAGAAATGATCGCGCCGAACAGATCGATTTTATAGTTGTCATGTGTCCCCTGCAGCACCGCGGCAGTGCGCTCGAGCCCCATCCCGGTATCGATCGAAGGCCGCGGCAGACGCACGCGCTTGCCGCCCGGAAGCTGCTCGAATTCCATAAACACGAGATTCCAGATCTCGACAAACCGGTCACCCTCGGCCTCCGGCGAGCCGGGCGGCCCGCCCGGAATGCTTGGCCCGTGGTCGTAGAAGATTTCAGAGCATGGACCGCAGGGTCCCAAGTCTCCCATCTGCCAAAAATTATCGCTGCCGGCGATGCGAGCGATCTTTTCCTCCGGCAGCCCCGAAATCTTCTTCCACAGGTTGAACGCGTCGTCGTCATCGACGAAGACGGTGACCATCAGGCGGTCGACAGGCAGGCCGAATTCGCGCGTGACCAGATCCCAGGCGAGCTCGATCGCGCGATCCTTGAAATAATCGCCGAACGAGAAGTTGCCGAGCATTTCAAAGAAAGTGTGGTGGCGCGTGGTGTAGCCAACGTTGTCCAGATCGTTGTGCTTGCCGCCGGCGCGCACGCATTTCTGCGCCGTCACCGCGCGCGCATACGGTCGCTTTTCCAGGCCGGTGAATACGTTCTTGAACTGCACCATCCCGGCATTGGTGAACATCAATGTGGGATCGTTGCGCGGGACCAGCGGCGACGAGGGCACGGGTTCGTGCCCATGCCGGACAAAATAGTCGAGAAACCTCGATCTGATCTCGTTGACGCCGCTCATGGATCAGAGGACAGACGAAAGATGCCAGAGGACAGATATGTGGTGCTTTTACCGGTGGTGTTACAGGGTGTCCAGAAAAGCGCATGCTTACGGCTGTTGCTTGCCTGCGGTATAAAGCTGCGCCAGTTCTCGCGCGCAGCATGCTCGCTCATCCAATAAAATAATATGACACGGGTCTCTCGTCTCGAAGAAGCTCTGCGCTCGGGACGATTCGTCATGACCGCAGAAGTGACGCCGCCGGTTTCCTGCGATGCGCAAGATGTTTTGCGCCTGGCGCTGCCGCTGCGCGGACTCGCCGATGCGATCAACGTGACTGATGGTGCGAGCGCGCGCGCACACATGTCGGCGCCGATTGCCGCGACGCTGCTGGCACGCGAGGGCCTCGAGCCGATTCTTCAGCTCACCTGCCGCGACCGCAACCGGCTTGCGCTCGAGGGCGCACTCATGGGTGCGGCAGCCTGCGGGGTGCGCAACGTACTCTGTCTGATGGGCGATGATCCCAAAGCGGGTGACCAGCCCGAGACCAAGGGCGTATTCGATTTGGATGCCGCGGGTCTCATGCGGCTCGCACGCATGCTGCGCGACGAACGCAGGCTTCCTTCAAGCCGGGCTGTCGCGGGGCGCGCGCCATTTTTCATTGGCGCGGCGGACCTGCCCATTGATCCTCCGCCGGGCTGGCGTCCCGAGCGTCTCGCCGCCAAGGTTGAGGCCGGCGCACAGTTCGTGCAGACCCAGTTCTGCATGGATGCGGGGGTGGCGCGCCGCTACGCGGCGCGCGTTGCAGAGCACGCGACGACGCGGCAGCTTTTTCTGATCATTGGGGTAGCTCCTGTACGCTCGGCAAAGTCCGCGCGCTGGATGGCGCGGCATCTGTACGGCAGCATCATCCCGGAAAATCTCATCGCGCGGCTTGAGAACGCAAAAGATGCGGCCGCCGAGGGCGAGCGCATCTGCATCGAGCTCGTTGAGGAGCTTGCCAGCATTCCTGGCATTGCTGGCGTGCACGTGATGGCGCCGGCAAATGCGGTTGCGCTGCCACGCGTGCTTGCGGAAGCACGCCGGCGCTTACCCCGGCAGACATGCGGTTAGGCCGGCCCGCGCTCGCCCATTGTAAAATACAATAGTTTGCAATGCGGGCCGGGCGGCTCAGGGCTCCGGCGCCTCGGGCGTTGAGCCGACATCGCCCTCGAGACGATCGGCGATCAAGCCCGCGTTCTGGCGAATGGCCGTCTCGATCTTGGCGGCGATGTCGGGATTGGCCTTGAGAAACGTTTTCGCGTTCTCGCGTCCCTGACCAACGCGCTGGCTGTCATAGGAGAACCAGGTGCCGGACTTCTCCACCACGCCCGCTTTCAATCCGAGATCGATCAGCTCGCCGACCTTGGAAATGCCCTCGCCATACATGATGTCGAACTCGACTGCCCTGAAAGGCGGAGCAAGCTTGTTCTTGACCACTTTGACGCGGGTCTGATTGCCAACCACTTCGTCGCGGTCCTTGAGCGCGCCGATGCGGCGAATATCGAGGCGCACCGAGGCATAGAATTTCAACGCGTGTCCACCGGTCGTGGTCTCAGGCGAGCCATACATGATGCCGATCTTCATACGGATCTGGTTGATGAAGATCACCATGGTGTTGGAGCGATTGATGGACGCGGTAAGCTTGCGCAGCGCCTGACTCATCAGGCGCGCTTGCAGACCTGGCTGGCTGTCGCCCATCTCGCCATCGAGCTCGGCGCGGGGAACGAGGGCCGCGACCGAATCGATGACCAGCACGTCGACCGCGCCGGATCGCACCAGCGTATCCGCAATTTCGAGGGCCTGCTCGCCCGCGTCGGGCTGCGAAATCAGTAGATCGTCGACGTTCACGCCAAGCTTGCGGGCATAAATCGGGTCGAGCGCATGCTCGGCATCGATGAAGGCGCAAATGCCGCCTTTTTTCTGCGCCTCTGCGAGGCAATGCAGAGCCAGGGTTGTCTTGCCTGACGATTCAGGACCATAGATTTCAACCACGCGGCCCCGGGGCAGCCCGCCGATGCCAAGCGCAATATCGAGGCCCAAGGAGCCCGTGGATACCGTATCGATATCCATGGCCTTATTGTTCTTGCCCAGGCGCATGATCGAGCCCTTGCCGAAATTGCGCTCGATCTGGGAAAGCGCCGCATCAAGGGCTTTCGACTTATCCATGGAAAAACCTTCAATAATTCGCAGCGCCGTGGCCATT
>DATCJI010000381.1:0-4047 GCA_036562835.1 Xanthobacteraceae bacterium
TGAGGCTTTGCTCAAGCGTGCCGAACACCAGCGTGAAAACGAGCTTGAACGTGCGATGAAAACGCCCAATCGGATGCGCAAACGTGTCCGAGTGCTGCTCGATCGCGGCGGAACCCATGGATGCGCAAGCTGGAGGAGAAGTGCGCGGCCTGCGCCGAGAAAATTCGCCGCTTCGCGATCGACGCGCCAGCTTATCGATGGTGCACCGAAAACGCCCTTCGATCTCGCCCGCAGCAGCCGCACGCAGCCGTTCGAGCTCACGTTCAAGACGCTCCGTCGTGACGATTTCGAAGGTGTCGTCCTTGAGCAGCTCCCGCGTAGCGCGCGAAGTGCTACCGCGCGCAGTTGAACTTGTAGGTGAAGCGCTCGCCCCTGCCGATGTCCTTTTCCTCGAGCACCCAATCCACCATTTTGGCGCTGGTCCCATTAGCCTGGCAGTGCTGCTCGGCCATGCGGGTGATGTTCTCCTTTGTGATGCAGTTCTGCGTTCCGCACCAGGCGGTGTATTCGATCTGCGTCGGTGACTCCGAAACTACCTTGACGTCCGGCCCTATGGCGGCACATCCGGCAAGCAGAGCCAAGCTTGCGAGCTTCGCCGCAGTTGCGACGGCAGCATACCGTCGGAAAATGAAGCGAGTTTGCGAGGAGAGGTAACGCGCATGCCGCTGCATGCGCATAGTATACAGCAAGAAGCATGCCGTGAGTGCGCGTTTTCGCTCAGCCGTGCGCGGGTTTCCGTCGCCGACCCGCGTCCTTGTCGTACGGGCCTTTTGGCTCGCGCGTTAGGCCTTCCGGAAGATCGGCTGTTCCTGTGGGTCGCGGATCATCTTCATGGGGCACGCGCTCGCGCACGTCGGAGCCACCCTTCCTGTGCTGGTGGCCTGCCGCGTCATAAGCTCCGCCCCGCTTATCGCGTAAATGGGCCTGCTGTTTGTCGGGGCCGTGCAGGCCGGCGCCGGGCTTGCCTTTGGTCATTGGGTGCTCTCTTTGCCGTTCACACTTGAGAACGGCGAAGATTCAGTCATTGTTCCGGAGGCGGTCACTGCAGCGAGAGGAGTGGATTCACAATGCTGCTAGCGCTCATCAACATCCTTATCATCATCGTAATCGGCGCCATCCTGTTCTGGGTCATCGAGAAATATGTGAGAGACGGCCGGCTGGCCAATCTGCTCAAGCTCCTGGTTGTTCTCCTGTGCATCGCCGCGATCCTGCAGCGCATTTTGCCGCTCTTCGGGGTTGGCTGGTTCTGACAATCGTTCAGCCAGGCGCGCTCCGGAGCAGGCCTTGCATCATCCCGGCCATATGGTCCCGATTTGCGCGCCTGCTGCCCACGCAACGAGGCGCGCCGCTTTCGCGTCGCCTTCCTCGGGTGCCCAGCTGGCAAATTCATTGGGTCGATAAGGGCCCGGCTTGATCTCCATGACAGCGGTATCCCGCTCCCTCACGACAAATCCATGCCAGAGGCCGATGGGAATCTGCGCGACCGGCGCATGCCGGCTCAATTCGATGCGATCACGCAAGATGCCGAGCTCATCGAACATCAGCACGTCCCCACAACCTTGTTGCAGTACCAGCATCTCCCACTGCTGCGAATGATGGTGTGGCCGCACATAGGATCCCGGCTGCAGCATGATGAGCAGCCGCTGCACCTGATCCTGCGGCCCATTGTGCAGGAGGAGATGCGCGCGCCGGCGCGCCGAAGCCGCGGCTTCGCGCGCCAGCTCGGACATGCGGCCCTCGTCGACGGACTGGATGCGATCCGCTTGCATGAGCCGGAACGTAGCCCGGATCGGGCGCCAGCGAAATCCGCATAAAGTTCCCGCATTTGGCCCGGCAGCGGAGCGCCGGGTAACGAACAAAGGCGAGATCGCTCAATCCCGACTACACGGCATCCCGAAACGCAAGATCGAGAAAGTCGCGTACGTAGACAGCAAACGAGTGCGGAGTGCGGATTTGAAATTCCTCGAGCGTTAGACGCCAGAGCACGATTTCGGCCTTGCCCAGCAGCGTGCGCGTGCACGCACCGGCGGGGAAAGCAGCATGCCGCAGATCGAGTGGGCAACCGGCATTGATGGTGAGCGCTGCATTTGGTCCCCGCACCAAGAAGGCTGCATCTCGATGGCTCACGTCGACCAGCGCGTGCGGCATGGACGCGAGCGCCGACTTCAGCATTTCTGAAATATTTGTTTGTTGCCCAAGGGGTCCAAGCAGCAGCCACTCATCCGGCCCGAGCCACAGCGCGGCCAGTCCGTCGCGCTGCACGGATCGGCAGGCCGGCAATGCCAGGTCCAGACCAAGCGCCGCAGAGGCTGCCTGCGTCACGTCGGCGCGGCCGCGCAGCACAAACTGTGCCTGTCGCGCAAGTCCGGTGAAAATGCGCTCAGCCACGCAGCCGCGCTCCCTCGGCATCGAAAAAAACGGGAGAGACGATCTCGACCGGCACACTTCGGTGCTGCATCGGCACGTAGAGCGTGCTGCCCTTGCGCTTGCGGCCATCTTTCACGAGCGCCAACGCGATTGGCCGGCGCAGCGCCTCGCTCCAGTAGGATGATGTCACATGTCCAAGCGCAGGCGTGCCAACGGGAGGAGCGGCCGCAGACGTGATCTGCGCCCCCTCCTCCAGCAGCGTCGCGCCATCATGCGTGAGAAGCCCGACGAGCTGACGGCGCCCGGGCGCGGCAAGATCGGGTTTTGTCAGGGAGCGCTTACCGACAAAGTCGCGCTTGTTCTTGCCGAATGTCCAGGCGAGACCAACGTCATCCGGGGTTACGGTCCCATCCGTATCCTGCCCTACGACGATGTAGCCCTTTTCGGCGCGGAGCACGTGCATGGCCTCGGTGCCATAGGCGCAACCGCCAAGCGCCTCCACTCGCGAATACGTCTCCTCCCACACGGCCCGGCCGTGATCCGCCGGCACATTGATCTCGAAGCCCAGTTCACCGGTGAAGCTCACGCGAAAAATGCGGCATGGAATGCCGCAAATGTAGGCCTCCTGCACCGCCATGTGAGGAAATCGATCGAAGTCCATGTCCTGAACAATCGGCGCAACCGCTTCGCGCGCGCGGGGCCCCTGCACCGCAATTACGGCCCACTGCTCCGTCGTCAACGTCAGCCACACGTCGAGATCGGACCACTCGGTCTGCAGATAATCCTCCATGAGCGCCAGCACACCGCCCGCCCCGCCGGTTGTGGTGGTCATATGGAAGCGGTCATCCGCAAGGCGCGCACCGACGCCGTCATCAAAAACAAAACCCGCCTCGCTGAGCATGACGCCATAGCGGCAGCGGCCGGGCGCAAGCTTCTGCCACGCGTTCACATACATGCGCTCGAGAAACTCGGCAGCATCGCGCCCGACCACTTCGATCTTGCCCAAGGTGGAGGCATCAAACATGCCGACACTCTCGCGCACCGTGCGGCACTCCCGACGCACCGCGGCGTGAATGCCCTCGCGTCCGCGCGGAAAATAATGCGCGCGTCTCCACGTCCCCACATTCTCGAACACGGCACCATGCTCGGCCGCCCATTCGTGCATGGGGGTGGTGCGCACAGGGTCGAAGAGCGCCCCCCGGTTCATCCCGGCCAGTGTTCCGAAAGTGACGGGCGTATAAGGCATGCGGAACGTAGTCAGCCCCAGGTCGGCAATGGGTTTGCCAAGATTGTGAGCAACGAGCTGTAATGCATTGACATTAGATGTCTTTCCCTGGTCGGTACCCATGCCCGTGGTGGTGTAGCGCTTGACGTGTTCGATGGACCGAAATCCCTCGCGCTCAGCGAGCTTCAGGTCGTTTGTCGTCACGTCATTCTGAAAATCGACGAAAGCCTTGCGCGATGCAGTCGCTGGAACCTGTGCTCCGGCATTTGCGCGCGGAGAAGGTCGACTACTGAGAGTAACGCTGCCGCCAAACCCGGCTCTTTGAGCAGCTTGCGTGCCGGCCGCGTAGCCGTCGGCCACCACATCGGAGAGCGCGTAAATGCCGCGGCATGCACCGGCCGAGCGCTCGCGCTCCGCCGAGCAATCAGGGATATAGGCGGCGAGCGCAGGATCGA
>DATCJI010000391.1:0-1894 GCA_036562835.1 Xanthobacteraceae bacterium
AGCGGGAGATCGAGCGGCGTTTGACCGCCGGTCCGAATTGGTAATCGCAGGAGGACCAGACAATGAGCACTCTGATCCTGCCCACGCCGGTTCTTCCGCGCACGAAATTCGGCGGCTTTACCCGCCTCATCAAGACGGCGCTCAGCGCCATCGACGTCTTCGCCGAAGCGCAGCAAATGGCGAACGAGGCGCGGCGCTTTCCTTACGGGCGCTGATAGGCGGAATTGAAATTCGACGAAGCCGGCGCGAATGCGTGCCGGCTTCGCATTACTGGCTGCCTTTCTTGGCGCGCCTTTCGCCGGTCGAATAATAGTCGCCCCACGCGAGCACGGCGGCGAAGACGATGAATATGAAGACGATCCCGGCGGTGATGACAGCGACTTCGGTCGGCATCGGCTAGTCCTCCCATCAGCCGGACGAGCCTAGGAGACGTGCGCACGCGAGCGTTGATGTGCGTCAACTGGGACACGCATCTTCTTACCGCACTGCAACATGGCGACTCTCTTTGTGATGGAACGAGGGCGCGAGCGCGCAGTTCGGACCAAGGTGCCCGCTCAGGGCACGCGCAGGGGAGAATCCGCATGATCCGCAGTGTCTGCATGGCCGCAGCCGTGCTCTCATTGGCCGCCATTATGCCGGCTGAAGCCCGTTCGCGCGCTCCGATCGACGCCAACGGCGATCTCAGCGTCTTGATCTCGCAATACTCGGCGACGTACGGCGTGCCGGCATCCTTGATCCGTCGCGTGATCGCACGCGAGAGCGGCGGCAATGCGCGCGTCGTCTCCCGCGGCAATTACGGGCTGATGCAGATCAAGCTCGGCACTGCCCGCTCGCTCGGCTACACCGGCGGCGCGGCGGGGCTGCTCGATCCCAACACCAACATGCGCTACGCGGTGAAGTATCTCGCCGGCGCATGGAAGCTATCGGGCGGCAGCGAGGCGCGCGCGGTGCATCATTACGCGTCGGGCTATTATTACGCCGCCAAGCGCAGAGGTATCGCGCAGCAGAGCTACGCGATGGCCGACGCCGGCGATGTCGTTTACCGCGGACGAAGGGGACGCGCCGACGTGGCATTGGGTCGCGGCAGGGCTGCCTCGCTGGTTGCGACATCCTCGATGTCGCCCTCGGATCCCAATTTTCACTGAGTTCGTTTAGGCGTGACGTCAGCGGAAGGATAGGGTCCGCGGCTCAGTTCACGTTGTTCTGCAGCAGGTCGAAAATGCCGGTGCGCGCGGGCGGCTGCGCCCGCGTTCGCACTGTCTTTGCGCGATTGGCGGGCGTGTCCTGCGGCTGTTGAGCGTCATCCTTTACTTCCGATTCAGCCTGCACAGGCGCCTGCGGTGAGGCTGGGGGCGGCTCTGCTGGCGCCAGCAAGCTCGCGAGCGTTTCCGGGGCAAGGCGGCGGATCGACGTTCAACACCGGCGCCATGTCGGTCAGTGCGCTCTCGGGCACCTCCGCTTTGGCGGACACGAGCATCGGCATCCGCATGGGCTTATCGGGCAGATCGCGCAGGCGCTCAATCTCGTCCGCGCGCCGGTAGGCGCCTGCAGCACGAACTGCCGCCACACTCCCGGATGCTCGGCCCGCATCGATCAGCGGTCCCTGTGCCGGCGCCGGCGCATGCGGCAGGCGCTCCCGCGCGGCGGCGTCCCCGCAAGCACCAAAGATCACGAGCGACAGCAGCACGCTCGCAACCGGCAGATTGCGCAACAGAGGCAGCGTTGTTCCCGCTTAGCTGAGTCGGGCGTACGGCAATAATCAATGCGGCTCAAGCCTGCGTGAGCCCCGCGCGTTGAGGTCCGCGTTTCCCCACGGTGACAGCGCCGGGGCGCATTGCTAGAAGCGGCAGCCATAGACCTGCCGGGGAAACGACATGATGAAAAATCCGAACTG
>DATCJI010000444.1:0-3643 GCA_036562835.1 Xanthobacteraceae bacterium
GAGCGCGGTCCAGCAGAAGATCGTCATGCGCAGGTAGCTCATGCCGGGCGCCCGGATCTTGAGAATCGTCGTGACGAAGTTGATGCCGGTCATCAGCGTGCCGACCCCGGAGATCAGCAGCGCCCAGAGGTAGTAATCGACACCGACCCCGGGCGAGTAGGGCAGCTCCGAGAGCGGCGGGTAAACCAGCCAGCCCGTGCGCGCGAACTCGCCGATGACGAGCGAGATGTTGACCAGCAGCGCGCCGGTCGCGGTGAGCCAAAAGCTCGTCGAGTTCAGCGTCGGGAAGGCGACGTCGCGGACGCCGAGCTGCAGCGGCACCACGAAATTCATGATGCCGATGACGATCGGCATGGCCGCGAAGAAGATCATGATCGTGCCATGCGCGGAAAAGATCTGATCGTAGTGCTCGGGCGGAAGATAGCCGGCAGCGCGAAATGCGACCGCCTGCTGCGAGCGCATCATGATCGCGTCGATGAACCCGCGCAGCAGCATGACCGCGCCGAGCAGGGTGTACATCACCCCGATCCGCTTGTGGTCGACGCTGGTGATCCACTCGCGCCAGAGATAGGGCAAATAGCCTTTGACCACGACCCAGGCGAGGATCGCGAGCACGATCAGCACCACGACCGAGCCGGCAACGAGCGGGATCGGCTGGTCCCAGGGGATCGCGTCCCAGGTCAGTTTGCCGAACATCTCAGTGCCCCGCCCGCGGATGAACCCCCGCGCCTCCGCGCCCGGCACTCGGGCCCGGACCGGGTGGAAGCTGCTGGGCCGCGACCGCATTGAACAGCGTCGGATCGATCGTCCCGTAAGTGAACGGGCGCACGGCTTTGCTTTGCTGCGAAAGCGCCGCGTAGCTCGTGCGGTCGAGTGCCTGCCCGCTCTGGCGCGCCGTGGCGACCCATTGCGCGAACGCATCCCGGGGCACGGCACGCACCACGAAATTCATGTCGGAAAACCCGTCGCCGCTGTATTGCGCGGATTGGCCATAAAACTCGCCGGGCTTGTCGGCTGCGAGATGTAGCTGCGTGACCATTCCGTTCATGGTGGCGATCATCGTGCCGAGCTGCGGCACGAAGAACATGTTCATGACCGAGGCGGAGGTGAGCGAGAAGTGCACCGGCACGGCGGCGGGAACGACAAGCTCGTTGACGCTGGCAACGCCCTCATCGGGGTAGATGAACAGCCATTTCCAATCGAGCGAGACGACCTGCACCTCGACCGGTTTCTCGGGCGAACTGATCGGTTTGAAGGGATCGAGATCGTGCGATCCGATCCAGATCACGCCGCCGAGAAACAGGATGACCAGGATCGGGATGCCCCAGACGACCATCTCGATGCTGCCGGAATACACGAAGTCGGGCTGGTAGCGCGCCCGCGTATTGGAGGCGCGAAACCACCAGCCGAAGGCCAGGATCGCGATGATCGTGGGCACCACGATCACCAGCATGATCCCGAGCGCGTTGAGCAGGATCTTTGCGTTCGCCGCGCCGATCGGCCCCTGCGCATCCAGCACGCCACCTGAACAGCCGCTCACGCAGAGGAGAATGACCAGCGCAGCTGAGAACCGCCAAGGCAGGGGGCGCCGCTTCAAACGGAATGCTGCCCACCATGACATGGAAGCTGGCAACTGCATGAAAATGCGAGTCAGATGTGGCTCAGAACGGGATGTGGGCGGCCGAATACCGAACATCGCTGCTCTTCGTGTCGCCGGGCCTGGGTTGGCTTCGAAAGCAGGAGGAATTGAAAGCGGTCACATGTCACATGCTCGCGGACAAATATAGCTGACGAGAGCAGAAAAAGAAATCGTGAGTCGGCAGGAATCAGCTTAAACAGGCCACGAATCGGGGAGTCAGGCGTTCAAATCTCTTCCGGCGCGCGAGTTGCGCGCTAGCCTTAGGGCCGCGCGAGCGCTGAAGCCGAAAAAATTTCCGCTGCGTGTCACACCCGGCCAGCCCATCTCGTCATGTCAGCGGAAATGGTCCCTGACGACGGAGATGAGCATGACCCTGCGTCTGAACCCGTTTGCCGCTGCGCCTGGCCCGATGCAATCGTGGCTCGATTTTGGCAAGGCTATCCTCCAGTGCGGCCTTGAGGACAACCTGATGGAACTCGTGAAGGTCCGCGCCTCGCAAATCAATGGCTGCGCGCATTGCCTACACATGCATACGGCCGCCGCTCGAAAGCATGGCGAGACCGAGGAGCGCCTTTACCTGCTCGATGCATGGCGCGAATCGTCGCTCTACAGTGCCCGCGAGCGCGCTGCGCTCACCTGGACCGAGGCATTAACGCTGGTGTCGGAAACGCATGCGCCCGATGAGGCTTATCGAGCCGTGCAAGCGCACTTCACCGAGGAGGAGCAGGTGACGCTCACCTTGCTGATCGTCGCCATCAACGGCTGGAACCGGATTCAAATTGGCTTCCGCGCCGCGCATCCGGCTGGCGAGCGCAAGGCGGCGTGATGGCGGCCATATCCAACCAAGATGCCGCCTCGAGCTTCGATCCGCTGCGTCCGAAGTTGATCCGCATCGCCTACCGGATGCTCGGGTCGGTGGCCGACGCAGAGGACGTGGTCCAGGAGGCGTTTCTGCGCTGGATCGACGCCGATCGCCAGGCGGTGCGCGAGCCGGAAGCGTTTCTGCGCCGTGTGGTGACGCGCCTTTGTCTCGATCAGCTGAAATCCGCACGGCATCGGCGCGAGACTTACATCGGCCCCTGGCTGCCGGAGCCGGTGGTCGAGACGGCGGAGGAGGAGATCGACGATGTCACGCTGCCCCTGATGTTGGCGCTGGAGCGCCTGTCGCCGCTGGAGCGCGCCGCCTTTCTTCTCCACGACGTGTTCGGCGTCAGGTTCGACGAGATCGCCGAGACGATCGGTCGTGAGCCGGCGACCTGCCGCCAGCTCGCCAGTCGTGCTCGTACCCACGTCCGTGCCGCGCGTCCGCGTTTTCACATGCCTAAGGAACGCGGCCTCGAGATTGCCGCCGCGTTCTTCGCCGCATCCCGCAGTGGTGACATGCAACAGTTGCGCTCGCTCCTGGCGGCCGATGTCACCGCCTATGCCGATGGCGGCGGCAAGACGCCGGCTGCCATGCAACCGATCGTCGGACTGGAGGCAGTCATGCAGGTGCACGCTTCGCTGGTGCGCATCTTTGCCGAGAAGATGTCGCTGATCGTGCGCTACGGGTTCATCAATGGTCTGCCGGGATTCGTCACGATCGAGCAGGGCGACATCCTACAAACCACCGCGCTCGAGATCGAGGACGGCAAGATTGTCGGGATTTACGTCATGCGCAATCCGGACAAGCTGCGCCATCTCGGTGGTGGTGCCATTCACTGATGAGATGAGGAGGTGAGCCATGTCGACTCTCGGGTAAACCCAAGATCGGATGCGCGGGACGACACCGCGGATGCTCACCGCTTTTCGCGGGGCATGACAGGCAAACGGGCAGTCGCGCGAAACGCGGCGCGGTAACGAGCCGGAAAAGACGCGTCGCCTAATCGCTGGCTCTAGTCAGCGGTGCTCTGGCGCAGAATGTCCCTGAACTCGGCCTCGAGCGCGGCAAGCGCTTCCATCAATGCGGCGGAGTTGAGCTGCCGGGGGACGCCGGGCGGGAGTTCATAGGCCGGATCGTCCGGA
>DATCJI010000265.1:0-2261 GCA_036562835.1 Xanthobacteraceae bacterium
CGGCGTAGAACTTGGCGCGCGCGGGATCGACCGTGTCGCCGGCGTGGAGGAGTCCCGCATAGGACATGAGCCGCCCGAGGAGATCGTCGAGCGCCTCATAGCGCTTCACCGCCTCGGCCAGCGCCGCGCCGGCCGCGGGCTCCTCGGCGAGCGCCGCGAGCTTGCCTTTGTAGGCCTGCTCGAATGCGAGGCTTTCGGCAGCACCACGATCGAGATCGCGCTTCACCTGCGGATCATCGAGCCCGGCGTAAAGATCCGCGAGATTCCATTCCGGCAGCGCGCCGAGACGGGGCACGGCAGGAGTTTTGAGTGCTCGATGAGCGGAGGCGCGTTTGGCTCGTGCAGGCATGACAAATTGCGAAGGGCCTCCGCGTGCCAACGTCGCCATCGGGCGACGCCGATCGCGCGAGCGCGATGGCGTGCGTCTCTGCATATGGGACCGTGCGGCCCTAGGTCAACACCATGGGCTCGGCAATATTATGAACCGTGGTGGGCAATGTTTAGAAACCCAGGCAAATACTCCGGCGCCGGCGTCGCGAAGGCAAGCGCGAGTGGTTGGCCGCCCCCACTGCGCAAGGCAAGTGAACGATCTCGGAGCCGAGCCCTTACGCGGGCTCAGAACAGCTACTACGCAAACGCGGCGAGCTGCGGCACGAAGTGGACGAGCAGCTCCTCGCCCTCACCGGCCATCGCATCGAACTTCTCTTTGAACATCTCGCGGACCGCGCACCATAGGAGCGTGGCGCGGACGGCAATCTGCGCCTTTTTCTTCTGCAGGATCGATCTGGCCTGCTCGGCCAGAGTCACGATGTTGTTATGCTCGAATAGAACCCGTCCAGCCCCGTCCTCCAGCACGTAGATGCGGTCGAGACGGGAGATGCACAGGATGCAGTCCTCATGCGGCGGCGGACCGAGCAGATAGAATTGCGGGTCGCCAATTTCGGTCGCTCCCACGTCCCATCCGCCGGCTCCGCCGGTACTCAGCTGAGCTGCAAAGCTGTCCATGATCGCCTTGAGCTCACCGACGCGCCATGGGCCGTCGCGCCGCAGTAACTTGGACTCGAAGGCGATCACTGTCATTTCTTCACCTGGAACAGCAACCGATGAAGCTCCGGGTCGTAAAAGGATAGAAGTCGGCGTGCGAACACTGCCGGCTCGATGCCAAGCGCCCGTGCCCACGCTTCCATGCTATCAGTGGGTACGCGGCCAAAGCCATTCTCCACTTGCGCAACGAACGTGTAATACTTGAGGCCCAGCCGTTGCGCGAGCTGCAGCTGCGACAATCCCGCGCGGCCCCTCAGCTCCTTGAGCCAGGCACCGGCGCGCCGGCGCAACTCCTTGGCCTCAGGCGCCGCCTTCACGAATTGCATCCGTCTCCCCAGCGACCGAGACCCCTTCTTGCCTTGGCGTTTCAGAGTTACTAAACTAGTCGAACATTGTCGAAAAAGGACGAATGAATAATAACAGAATTCGGGCGGCAGCGGCAGACCGGCGGAGGAGCAAATGCCGATCACCAATTCAGCGCCGCGCTTTGGGCATCAAATTGGCCCATGGACGCGGGGCCCAGAGGTCACGTTCGCGGCCGCGGTTCTGATCGTCTTCGCTGCTTTGGCGGCGTGCTGGAGGACGCTACCGAGCGATCTCGTGTTGCCGGTGATCAGCACGCTTTTGTTCGTTCTGGCGTCCTTGGTCGCGCTCGTTGCGTCGTGCTGGGAGCGCGCTTCCCAGCAAAGGGAGACCACGTATTGGGACGTCGCCGGCGCACTCACCTTTATCGGGGTTTGCGTCGCCTCGCAGATTGATCCGGATCAGATGGTGCGGTTGGTTGAAGGCGCGCCCCGCGAGCACTAGAGGCCAACCGCTCATCCTGTCGGCACGTCCGCCTGAATACCGACAGAGCCCGCACGTCTTTGCGGGTCGATGAACATATGAGGCCTGCATCGTGAACCTGCATCAAGGGTCGAGAGACGTCGATACAGCGCGGCGAGAGCGTACTACGCCCCCAGAGGGTGCTGCATTTGCCCGCACTCTTGCGATCGCTCCCCATCGTGCTCCGGCGCAAGCCGTGGTCTCGGCGCTGGGCTCCGACGCGGCGCACGGCTTAAGCCGGGCCGCGGCGCAGCAGCGCCTCGAGCAATACGGTCTGAACCGACTCAAGAGAGCACCCCGGAAACGCCCTGGTGGCGACGGCTGCTCGAGCAGTTCCAGAACTTCCTGGTGATCATCCTGCTCGTCGCCACCGTTATCTCGATGGTCGAATG
>DATCJI010000269.1:0-4728 GCA_036562835.1 Xanthobacteraceae bacterium
CGCGTCGAGCCGAGAGGAGAAAGACCATGATCGCTGATCATGCCTACGCGCCGGGCTTGTCCATGCACCAGCGGGCGAGCCTGTTTTACTTCGCCGCAGCCGTGCCCACCGTGGGTTTCGTGCACGGCGCCGCCGATCTCAGCCCTTTCGAGAGCTACGGGGAGAGCGGGCTGATGGAGTGCGGGCCCGGCATCGAGGCGGCGACGAGCCGGAAAGGCGCGTCGCGGCACGCTTCATCGGCAAAGCCGTGGGCTTTGTCCTCGCCATGGCTGAGCTGATGAGGGCGGTGGTCAGGCGGTCAACGCATCGCTGCTGCCGTAACGAGCGGGCCTTATTGCCATGAGGCTCACACGGGATATGACATTACGCGACTTAACCTTCCGGAAGGAGTGGCCTATGCGCTCCCGCCGACCGCGTCCCACGGGCTTCATCGCGCCCTGCCTGCCGAGCACGGCCGAACGGCCGCCGGCGGAGCCTGGTTGGATTCATGAAATCGAGCATCGCGGCCACCGTGTCATGGCGCGACGCAGTTCCGCCGGCGTGTGGCTGTTTACGCGAAACGGCCTGGATTGGAGCGAGCGCTATCCGGCGATCGCCATCGCCGTCGGAGTGCTGCGTTGCCGCTCCTGCCTGATCGACGGGCATGCGGTCGCATGCGACGAGGATGGCCTTCCCCGTCGGCGCGACAACGTCGTCCTGTTCGCCGTCGATCTGCTCGAGCTCGACGGCCGGGATCTGCGGCGCGAGCCGATCGAAACGCGCAAGTTCCTCCTGGCGAAGCTGCTCGAGCATGCCAAGCCCGCCCTACAGCTGAGCGAGGACATGGCGGAGGCGGGCGACGTCGCATTCCGTTACGCCTGCGAGCTGGGCCTCGACGGCATCGTGTCCAAGCGCCTCGGCTCGTTCTACCGCTCCGGCCGCTCGCGCGATTGGATCACGACGAAGACGCGTCGGCCGCCTTGAGCGAAGTCACTACTCGCTGGTGCGGGCGCGGGTGCGAGCAGGCAACCGAGTAGCCCGCATCGAGCCATAAGCTCGTTTACGCGCGTCTTCGACGTACTATGCCGAAATGCGGGAAAATTCGCGGAGGCCGCCATGGCGCGTTTCGTCGGGAAGACAACGCAGCCATACGAAGAACTACGTATTGACTAAATAGCCGCCTGAGTAGCTAGCGTCATTGCGTTCCCACGCCCTAAGGGGGAAGGTTATGGCCGCTAACAACAGCACAGGCGACAAGCTCGCCCTTGGTTCGGCCATTGCCGGCGGCGCGATCGTCACCGCCTTGCTCGAGATGCTTTTGGAGAAAGGCACGCTCTCGGTCGAGGAGGCGAGAACCGTCCTCGAGCGCGCGCTGCGCAATGTCGGCTTCCAACAGCGCGCCGCCGGCGCTCGCGAAGCCGCAGACGCCATTACGAAGTTGATGCGCGGACGGTTCGCGGAACGCCGCGACACGTAGCGGCTCGAGCCTCGCGGCTCGTCATCCTGGGTACCAAGGCACCCGCAAAAGGGCAGTGCCGTGGGATGGGTTAGCCTTAAAGCCCGTCCATACCCGCCAAACCGATATAGCTTGCGGCCAGGCGATGTGTAAGCATTGCCCGGTTACCGAGGATGCCGCCATGCGCAAGGCACTCGCGTTTGTCCTTACTCTCGCGGTCTTCATGGGCGTCGCAGGCCAGGCCGGCGCACGCAAAGCCGGCGGAACACCTCCCGAATCTCTGCAAGTCCAAAACAGGAATGCCGCGGCCGCAAGCGGCGGAACAAAGCTAACCCCCAACAAGCAGCGCTTCGATCCCTACAAGAATTTCAAGTTCAGGTAGGGGCGCGATGAGCGAGCGCATGGCGGCTTAAGCAATCGAACGAGAGCAACGATGCGCAAAGTCTCGGAATACATGGAGCATGCGGCAGAGTGCCGAAGAATGGCCAACCAGATGCGGGACTCGCAACACAAGAAGCAACTGGAGGACATGGCTCAAGCCTGGGAAATGCTCGCCAGAGAACGAACGCGACAGCTTGCCAAGGCGGCTAAGGCTGATGCGGCGAGCGACCACACTGATCGACCGTTGTCGCGACGTACAAGGATTAATACGCGGACAGGCAGAGAAGGATAATGAACAGGACAATCGTCGGCGCGCTCGTCGCGCTCGTTGCGGCGGCGAGCGCAGCGGCGGCGCAGGACTATCCCAACCGCCCGATCAAGTTCATGCACGGCTTCCCGCCGGGCGGGAACGTCGACATCATCGGCCGGCTGCTTGGCAACGAGATGTCGAAGGCGCTCGGGCAGTCGATCGTGATCGAGGCCAAGCCCGGCGTCGCCGGCAGCCTCGCCGCGGAGGCGGTCGCCCGCAGCGATCCCGACGGCTACACGCTGCTGGTCGTTCCCAGCGCCCACCCCGCGCATGGGGCGCTCTCCAAGAACGTGAACTACAAAGTCGTCGACGATTTCGAATGGATCTCTGTCGCCAGCTTCTACCCGTTCCTGATTTGCGTGCGCACGGACTCCCGCTTCCAGACGCTCAAGGAGCTGATCGAGGAGGCGCGCAAAAATCCCGGCGCCCTGAAATACGGGTCGGCCGGCGCGGGCTCGATCCTCCACACCACTGTCGAATTGATAGGTCACGAGACCAAAACGAAGTTTCTGCACATTCCCTATCGCGGCGAGGCGCCGGCCATGACCGGCATGCTGCAGGGCGACATCGATTTCATCGCCGCCACGTCGGGGCCGATCAGCGCACGCATTCGCTCGGGCGAGTTCCGCGCGCTCGCCGTCACGGGCAAGACGCGCTGGCGCGATTTCCCCGACGTGCCCACGGTCGCGGAGCAAGGCATCCCCGGATTTGAAGTCATCTCCTGGACCGGGCTTGCCGGTCCGGCAAAACTACCGGCGCCGATCGTCGAGAGGCTCAATGCCGAGTTGCGCCGCGCCATTTCAGTCCCCGACGTGAAGGGCAAGCTCGAGAGCATGGGCGGCGATCCGCGCGCGACCACACCCGCCGAGATGCGGGCGCTGGTTGCCGGCCAGTTCGCGACCTGGACCAGGCTCGCCAAGGAGGCGAACATCTCGATCGATTAGATGCTGCGCTCGGGCCCGTCGGCCTGGGAAGCACCCCCGCAAAAGCGGGGCCATCACGGGCGATCTGCTGTTCAATGCGTCAATTGGCAGGCGTCCGCCTTGGGCTTGAGGTCTTCGCCGCAGCTGCTCTGCAGCGTTTTCAATTCAGTCCGCGTGCAGGCATTCTGCGACTCGTACCACCACATCAGATAAAGCAGGCAAACGAGTTCCGGCCTGGACAGCGTATCGACCAGCCGGCCGTCGCCGGTGCGGATCTCGCCGCTGCCCAACCGGTGCGACAGCTCCACGTTCGATTGAGCAAGCGTCGGCGTTGCCGAGAGCAGCACGAGGGCGCCGATGATCCAGGCGCTCAGCTCGCGCAGCCAGGCTGCGCGTATGGGTCCGCCGCGCCGCAAAACGCCACCCCTACTCGCGCCTCCACGTGATCCTGAGCGACATGCTCAGTTAGTCCTGCTTAAAGCGACGTTAACAGGCAGACGAGCGGGAGCGCGACGTCGATCAGAACGCATTCGTGTGGAGTGCTCACTGACCCCCTCTAGAAATTACAGGTGAAATCGGCGATCATTCAAATTCGGTGCTGTTCCAGCGTATTTTCTCATGCCGCCCGTGCGCGAAATCGAGCTCAAGCTCGAAGTGCCAACCCACAGCCTGTATCGACTCGCCCGCAGCTCGTTGCTGCAGGCGGGGCGAAAAAAATCGTCGCGGCCGGCAACCCTGGTGTCGGTGTATTTCGATACCGACAAGTTGAAGCTGCGCGACAAGGGTTTATCGCTGCGAGTGCGGCGCATCGGTCGCCGCCACATTCAGACCATCAAGCAGGAAAACGGCGACAGCGGCGCGCTATTTACCCGCAACGAATGGGAGCATCCCATCCGCGGCAGGCAGCCCGACCTCGAGGTCGCGCGGGATGCCGCGCTCGCACCCGTGTTCACCAAAAAGGTACGACGCGGCCTGAAGCCGATCTTCGAGACCCGCGTGCGCCGCACGGTGTATCCGATCCAAAGCGGAAACAGCGAGATCGAGCTCACCATCGACAAAGGAAAGGTCGAAGCGGGTCGGCAGTCTGCACCTCTTTGCGAGGTGGAATTGGAGCTCAAGCGCGGCGAATCTGCCGAGCTTTTCAAGCTCGCGCGCATGCTGGCCGAGGAAGTGCCGATTCAGCTTGCGGTCAAGAGCAAGGCCGAGCAGGGCTACGCTCTCATCGTCGGCGGGGCGCCTGAGGCGGTTAAGGCGGCACCGGTTGCGCTTACGCCAGCCTACAGTCGGCAAGCCGCATTTCAAGCGATCGCCAGAGCGTGCTTGCGCCAACTCGTCGCCAACCAAGCTGCCACGCTCGGCGGCGACGCAGAAGGATTGCACCAGATGCGGGTTGCTCTGCGGCGCTTGCGGGCGGCAATCTCGCTATTTGCCGACATGCTCCCTGATCCGCAGACGGAGGAGATGAAGACCCAACTCAGATGGATCACGCAGGAATTGGGCCCGGCGCGCGAACTCGATGTGTTCATCAAGCGGGTTGTGCGGCCGGTCACGGATGGCAAGCCGAATGGACCAGGAGCGGCGCTGCTCGCCAGGGAACTTCAGCAAAGACGCGAGGATGCCTTTGCCCGCGCCAGCGCGGCTATCGAATCGACGCGCTTTCGCGATCTTGTTCTCGACAC
>DATCJI010000093.1:0-11302 GCA_036562835.1 Xanthobacteraceae bacterium
AAGGGCTGATCATGGTCGGAGGCATGCCCTCGCTTCTTGCTGACTATGTTCGCGGCGAAGAGGCACGCTGGCGCAAGGTCGTGCACGAGGCGGGGATCAAGATTGACTGAGCGGGGCTCTCGCGAGGGCTCGGAGGAGGGATTGCGCGAGGAAACAATGACTGACTTGGTTCTGCTCGAAGTTGCGGACGGCATTGCGACGCTCACGCTCAATCGCGCCGAAAAGCGTAACGCAATGAACGACGAAATGCGCACACAGCTCATCATCAGCCTTGAGAGGGTGGCCGCCGATACAGCCATCCGCGCTTTGGTGCTCACCGGTGCGGGCAAGGGTTTTTGCGCGGGCGGCGACATCAGCGGCATGCAGCAGCGCATGCAGGCGCCCGCGGGTGAGATCGCGTTTGCGGGTTGGCATCGGCAGCAGCGCGTGCACCGCGCACAAATGCTGCTGCATTCGTTGCCCAAGCCGGTGATCGCAGCGGTGAACGGCGCCGCTGCTGGACTCGGCGCCGATGTGGCGCTCGCCTGCGATTTCATCATCGGAAGCCAATTCGCGAGCTTCACCTGGTCCTACATTCATCGCGGACTCATTCCGGACGGCGGCGGCATGTATTTCCTGCCCCGCCGCGCAGGGTTGGCCAAAGCGAAGGAGCTGATCTTCACCGGCAGCACCGTCGACGTGGATTTGGCGATGGCACTCGGGATCGTTGATCGCAAAACAAGCGCCGACACACTTGTAGCTGACGCTCAGTCGTGGGCGCGCGAGCTGAGCCACGGTTCTGCCGCCGCACTGGCGCTTGCCAAATCGATCCTCAACCAGAGCTTCGAATCTCCAGCCGATCAGGTTTTCAAAGAGGGCAGTCAGGCCATGGGGATCTGCTACACGAGCGCCGAGCATCGCGATTCGGTAATGGCTTTCCTGGCCAGATCTTCATCCAAGGACAAATAAATGGATGTGTTGGCGAAGCTGCTGCGGCCGCGCAGCGTCGCCGTTATCGGAGCTTCCGCCGATCCGACCAAAACCTCAGGGCGTCCAGTCTCGCAACTCCTCAAGCGCAATTTTTCCGGCGCTATTTATCCGGTCAATCCGAAAGTGAGCCGCATCGCTGCGCTCACATGCTATCCGAATATCAGCTCTCTGCCCGCCGTCCCTGATGTAGCGATCGTACTGCTTGGCGCAGAGCGCGCCCATCAGGCGGTGCGCGAGCTTGCGGCGATCGGCACGGGCGCCGCAATCGTGCTCGCCAGCGGCTACGGCGAAGTTGGCGAGGAGGGCGCAAGACGGCAACAGCAGCTCATCGAATCCGCAGGCAGCATGCGCATCCTCGGACCAAACACCATTGGTCTTGTGAATCTCACCGACAGCATCGTGCTTTCCGCAAGCGGCGCCCTGGAAACCGAGCATTTCGCGATGGGATCGATTGCGATCATCGCGCAGAGCGGGGGCATTCTGGGCGTGCTATTGTCCCGCGCAGCCGCACGCGGCATCGGCCTTTCGAAGCTCGTGGCGACGGGCAACGAAGCCGATCTGGAACTGGCCGACTTTCTCGATCACCTTGCTGGCGACGACGCCACCCGTGTCATCGCGCTCTACATCGAGGCGGTGCGTCACCCGGCAAAATTTCGTGCCGCAGCGCTCAAGGCGCGCGGCGCCGGCAAACCGATTATTGCCTTCAAAATCGGCCGCTCGGAAGCGGGAGCAAGGGCCGCGGTATCCCATACCGGGGCGCTCGCTGGCTCCGACTGCATGTACGACGCATTATTCAAGCAACTCGGCATCATCCGCGCGCAGACATTCGGAGACCTGCTCGATATCGCAACCGGGCTTGCAACCGGGCGCAGGCTTTTAGGCAAGCGCATCGCGATTCTCACATCCACCGGCGGTGCGGGCACGCTGGTTGCCGATTGCCTGGGTGCTGCGGGTTTCGACACACCGCCTCCCGAGACGTCGACGGCCGCCGCGCTCCGGGCACTGCATGCCGGCGGCCATGCCGTTCTCGATCGCAATCCGATCGATCTCACGCTCGCCGGACTGCAGCCCGAATTGTTGCGCGTCACCATAAAGGCGCTGCTCATGAGCCCCGTCTACGACGCGCTGACCATAATCGTGGGCTCCATGTCACTTGCCATGCCCGACCTTCTGGCGAACGCAATTGCAGATTGCCTGCCGCTCTCGGACAAGCCGGTCATCGCCTATCTAAGCCCGCATGCGCCTGAGATCGGCGCCGTTCTGATAGGGCGTGGCGTACCCGCCTTTTCCGCTCCCGAAAGCTGCGCCGTTGTGCTTGCAGCCATGCTGGAAGCGCAACAAGGGCGCGCGCCGGAAATACAGGTGCATATCGAGCCGAAGATCAAAGTTGAGGATTTGCCGGCCGGCTCACTCGATGAAGTCCAGGCCAAGGCGCTGTTCGCCCGCTTCGGCATTCCGGTTGTCCCGGAGAGGATCGTTTCCAATCCGGCGCAAGCGCAAGCCGCAGCCCGTACGCTTGGCGGTCGCGTCGTGCTCAAGGTTTTGTCGCGCAACATCTCACACAAGACCGAGGTCGGCGGCGTTGCGACCAATGTGACTGCTGAGACGGCAGGCGAACGGCTGCTGTCGATGAGTGACACTGTTGCGGTGAAAACCGGCAAGCGGCCGCAGCGCTTTGTGGTGCAGCAGATGATCGAGGGCGGGACCGAGCTGATCCTCGGCATGCATCGTGATCCGCTGGGTACCACCATTCTGCTGGGCATGGGAGGCATCACCGCGGAGCTGTTCAAGGACACGACCATGCGGCTCCTTCCGCCTGATGGCGGGTTTAACCGCGGTGAGGCCAGCGCCATGGCACGCGAGTTGATCTCTTGGCCGCTGCTCGATGGGTTTCGGGGAGCGCCCAAGGCGGATGTCGATGCGCTCATCGACGCTATTGTCGCGTTCTCGTGCATGACCGCACATTTGGGGGATCGCCTCGTCGAGGCGGAGATCAATCCGCTCTTCGTGCTACCGGCAGGGCAGGGGGTGTGCGCCGCCGACGGGCTCCTCGTATTGAGTGCGCCCGATGCCGGCGCCGCGTAGGTCCTGTTGGGAACCCGTCCATCGGGCTTTTGTTAAGAAAGCAGGAAGAACCCAGGCGTCATGACTAAGAAGAAGACTAGAAAGAAGGCTAAAAACAAGTGGTCGGCTTCAGTAACGCAGCGCAGCGATGCCCTCGACCTGGAGAACAGCATATTCAAGCGCACCAGCCCGAAGCAAATAGCTGCATCGTTGAAGCGATCCGCCGACAGGAGCAAACGTCGTAAGGGCGCTCCATATCAGTCTGCAATGTCGATGCTCAATTTCTACATCAATCGAGCGGGAAGGAATTTGCCTGCCTCGCGCAAAAAGGTGCTCAACCGCGCCAAGGACGAGCTAAGAGCGCTGTACGGCAGAGAATGATCAGCTGGCTTCGGCAAGAAGCGAGAGCTGGCGGGGGGCGGGGCTCTCCCCGCTCTGGTCGGTGAGCGAGGTCGGATAGTCACCCGTAAAGCAGTGATCGGTGAACTGCGGCCGTGCGGCGTCGCGCGCGTCGTACCCCATGGCGCGATAGAGGCCGTCGACTGACAGGAAAGCGAGCGAGTCCGCGCCAATGAACCGGCACATGCCTTCCAGATCATGGGTAGCAGCGAGCAGGTTCTCGCGTTCGGGTGTGTCTATGCCGTAGTAGTCGGAATGGGTGATCGGGGGGCAGGCGATGCGAAAATGCACTTCCCGGGCGCCCGCATCGCGCATCATCTGCACGATCTTGACCGAAGTGGTCCCGCGCACGATCGAGTCATCGATGAGGACGATGCGTTTGCCGTGCACGACCGCGCGATTGGCGCTGTGCTTCAACCGAACCCCGAGCTGGCGGATGCTTTGGGTCGGCTCGATGAAGGTGCGCCCGACGTAGTGATTGCGGATGATGCCAAGCTCGTACGGGAGAGAGGATTCCTGGGCGTAGCCGATCGCGGCGGGAACGCCGGAATCCGGCACCGGGACGACCACGTCGGCATTGGCCGGCGCCTCGCGGGCAAGCTCCGCACCCAGCGTCTTGCGCACGTCATACACGTTGCGCCCGCCCACGATGGAATCGGGACGGGCGAAATAGATGTATTCGAAAATGCAGGGCCGCGCGGGCATGGGGGGGAACGGCTTGTGCGATTGGATCCCGCTCTCGTCGAAAACGACGACCTCGCCGTTTTCCACATCACGCACGAATTTGGCGCCGATAATGTCGAGGGCACACGTCTCGGAAGCGAGTATCGGACAGCCGTTGAGGTCCCCGATTACGAGCGGGCGGATGCCGAGCGGGTCGCGTGCGCCAACGAGCTTCTTGTTGGTTAGGCCCACGAAAGCATACGCACCTTCGAGCTGGCGCAAGCCCTCGATGAACCGGTGAATGAACTTGTTGCGCCGTGCGCGCGCGACCAGATGCAGGATCACTTCGGTATCAGTGGTGGACTGCATGAGCGCGCCCTGGTGGACGAGCTCACGCCGCAAGGTCAATCCGTTCGTGAGGTTGCCGTTCAGCCCCACTGCAAAGCCACCGCCTTCGAGCTCTGCGAACAACGGTTGGACGTTGCGGAGGATGGTTTCCCCGGTCGTGGAATAACGCACATGGCCAATGGCCGACGCGCCGGGAAGCCGTTCGATCACCTCGCGGCGCGAGAAATTGTCCCCGACGAGCCCCATGCGGCGCTCGGAATGAAACCGGCTGCCGTCAAAGGACACGATCCCGGCGGCCTCCTGGCCCCGGTGCTGAAGGGCATGCAGCCCGAGAGCCACGATGGTCGCCGCGTCGGGATGGCCAAAAATTCCGAACACGCCGCATTCTTCACGCAGTCGGTCGTCCTCAAGCTCCAGCGACGCGCAGGGAGCTTGGCTTTCAGGAGCGGCCCGGCGGGTTGCAGCACTTGCGATCGTATGCGGCTCAGACTGCATCAATTCCTGCTTGGGCGGGTCCGAGTGCCGGAACTCACGGGCTTGGCGAGCGTCTCGTTGCTTTGATCGAGACTGGAGCGCTGGCCTTGCTGCGGTTCTTCCTCCTCCGGTTTCGGCTTTTTCAGCCGCTTTAAGATGGTGCTCTCAGGGTCATCCGGCAACATCGACATGAGCCAGTCGCCGGTCCCCTGCAGGACCACGCGCGACTTGGCCCCGCGCACCCATTCGGGCTGGCTGCGGTCGGGCACGAGCCACGCAAAGAACAGGAACGCCACGACCACGATGACAAGTCCACGACCAAGCCCGAACACGAAACCCATGCTTCGATCAAGGGCTCCAACACGGCTGTCGAGCACCATGTCGGAAAAGCGCACCGTGATCATGGATACGACCAGCAATGTGGCGATGAACGTGCCTGCGACTACCGCCGCGACGGCAACAATGTCGTTGTTGAAATACGTTTTCGCAAACGGAAGCAGCTTCGTGTAGGAATAGAGCGTCACCCCTGCGGCAATGACCCAGGCGGCAATGGAGAGCACTTCACGCATGAAGCCGCGGATCATGGCGAGTAGCGCCGAGATCAGCATGACTGCGATCAAGATGATATCAAGCCAGGTAATGGGCATATTCATTCCAGTCACTCGACGACCGCCTCTCGAATCGCTTCCGCCAGTTTAGCAAGCAGGTTGACGGGGACCGAGAGGATAAGATCACATTTCACTCCCGGCGCGTGCCCGCGCCGGGTCCATACGGTGAAGCCTCCGGCTGATCAGCTTTTCGCTGCCGAACATCTTCTCCACAAATTTGTTCAGTCTTGTGAAGCATTCGACCGCAAATCCGGGATTACTCGCCGCGTCAAAGCCGGGAGTCTCGGGAACGACCGCTCGCGAGAACCCAAGCCGCTCGGCCTCCTTTAACCTCGCGCCCGACTGCGTGACGGGCCGCACCGTGCCCGACAGCGAGATCTCGCCGAAATAGACGGCATCGGGGGGAAGCGGCACCCCGGCCAGGGAGGACAGAAGCGCTGCCGCTGCCGGAAGATCCGCGGCAGGCTCCTGGATGCGCAGCCCGCTTGCGACATTAAGGTACACATCGTGGCCTGAAAGATTGAGCCCACAATGCGCCTCCAATACGGCAAGCAACATTGACAGGCGGTTAGCGTCCCACCCGTTTACCGCGCGGCGCGGCGTGCCAAACGAAGTCGGTGCGACCAGCGCCTGCATTTCCACAAGGACGGGGCGGCTGCCTTCCAGTCCGGCGAACACGGCTGTGCCGGGAGAGCCGAGGTCGCGCTCGGAAAGGAATAGCTCCGAAGGGTTGGCGATCTCGCGCAGCCCGCTGCCCGTCATCTCGAACACACCGATCTCGTCCGTAGGTCCAAACCGGTTCTTCAGCCCCCGCAGGATGCGGAACCGGTGCGAGCCTTCCCCCTCGAAGGAAAGCACCGCGTCGACCATATGCTCGACCACCCGCGGCCCGGCGATCTGGCCATCTTTCGTAACGTGGCCGACCAGGATGACTGCCGCACCGCACGTTTTGGCAAAACGGATGAGCGCCTGTGCGCTTGCGCGCACCTGCGTCACCGTGCCGGGTGCGGCCTCGACCGCTTCGGTCCACATGGTCTGGATGGAATCGATGATGACCAGGCGCGGCGCAGGGCCGGTGCTCAGCGTGGATACAATGTCCTCGACCGAGGTTTCCGCGGCCAGCCCGACCGGCGCATGCGCAAGCCCCAGCCGGTCGGCGCGCAAACGTATCTGCGCGACCGCTTCTTCGCCGGAGATGAACACGATGAGGTGCTCCTTGCGGGCGAGCGCGCCCGCCACTTGCAGGAGCAGCGTCGACTTGCCAATGCCCGGATCGCCTCCGAGCAGCAGGACGGAGCCGCGCACAACCCCTCCGCCCGTGACGCGGTCGAACTCGGCAATACCGGAAAGAAGCCGGGGCGCCGTCTCGGCTGCACCGGTCAGAGGCTCCAGTGCGAACAGGCGGCCCTTGCGGCGCCTGCCGCGTGCAGCCGCGGGTGCCGCGGCGGAACTTTCTTCAGCGATGGTGTTCCACTCGCCGCAGGCATCGCATTTACCCTGCCAGCGGCCGTACGTTCCCCCACAGTTCTGGCACACGAAGCTGGTGGCGGGCCGGGCCATGGGAGCGCCTCTCTTCCGCTCATTCCCGCGGAAGCGGGAATCCAGATTCGAAACAGCTGGGTCCCCGCTTTCGCGGGGACAAACGGTGCGAGAGCATCATGCCTCGCGATAGACGCGGTGGTAGCGGCGACCCAGGTTGGTGAGCACTTCGTAATTGATCGTGCCAAAACCGGCCGCAAGCTCATCCACTGTGATGCCGTCGCCGATCAAAGTGGCGAAATCGCCGCGACGGACGCTTCCCTCCGGCAGATCGGTCACATCCACCGCCGCGCTGTCCATCGAGATCCGGCCTATGATCGGGCAGCGTCGCCCCGCTATGACAACCTCGGCGGCAGCCTTGCCCTTGGAGCTTGCTCCTGATCGGAAGATCCCATCTCCATAGCCGGCTGCAAGAATGGCGACGCGCCCTGCACGTCCTGCAGTCCAGGCAGCACCATACCCGACCGCCTCACCACGGTTGATCGGGCGCACCTGCAGGATTCGGATTTTTAGCTCGACGACGGGACGCATCGGGTTGCCTTTTGCGGGGACCGGGTTGGCGCCGTAGAGCGCGATCCCCGGCCGTACCAGATCGCAATAGGCGGTGCCGCCGAGAAAGATTCCGGCGGAATTCGCAAGCGATGATGGCAACCCGCGAAACATGATGCGAACTTCGCGAAAGAGCCTGCTTTGGCGATCGTTCATCGGATGATCGGGCACGTCCGCGCACGCGAGATGGCTCATCACCAACGAAAATCCGTGGTTCTCGGAATGAAGTCGGGGCGCGAGAGCGGCAGCCTCATCGAGACTGACGCCAAGACGGTTCATGCCGGTATCCACATGCAAAGCCGCGCCGCCGCGCCAGTGCGAAGCGGCGACGAAGGCATCCCATTCCGCAAGCTCGGTAGTGCTGTTGATCACCGGCCGAAGCGCGGCATCGGCAAAGCTTCGCGCAGTTCCAGGCACCATGCCATTGAGAACGTAAATCGTGACCGTGGCGGAGAGCGCGCGCACGCGTCGCCCTTCGTTGATGTCCGCAACGAAGAATGTTCGGCAGCCCGCTGCGAGCAGAGCGCGCACCACCGGTTCAAGACCGCATCCGTAGCCGTCAGCCTTGACCACGCCGGCGCATTCGACCGGCACGGTCATTCCGGCGAGCTTCTTCCAGTTGCTCGCAACGGCGTCGAGATCGATGGAAAGAATCCCACCTGTTTCGGCGGGAGCGGCGGCGTCGGCAAACTGTGCTTTTGGGCTATGCAACATCGGCGGCAATTTATGACGCCAGGACGGGCGCGGTAAAGAAGAGCAGCGACATTTGTAGCCCGATGAGGCAGCGGAAATCCGGGGAGAGGTTCCCGCATATCGCTTCATCATGCAGGCTACATGTCACATGAGCGGAGCTCATACGCCGGGCGGGAGCGCAACCGCCTGCTCGAGGTTGTCGAAGCGCGTCACCGCCGCGTCGAACTGCAGAGCAACGGTCCCTGTGGGGCCATGGCGCTGCTTGCCGATAATGATCTCCGCCTTGCCGTGAACCTCTGCCATTTCAAGCTGCCATTTCACGTGCTCCTCACTCCCGGGTCGCGGTTCTTTGTTGCTGAGATAATATTCCTCGCGGAACACGAACATCACGACGTCAGCGTCCTGCTCGATGGAGCCGGATTCGCGCAGATCAGACAATTGCGGACGCTTGTCGTCGCGATTTTCCACCTGCCGCGAAAGTTGTGAGATCGCCATCACCGGCACATTGAGCTCCTTGGCCAGCGCCTTGAGGCTGGTGGTGATCTCGGTCACTTCGTGCACGCGCCCTTCGAGCGCGCGCCGCGATGATCCGGCCAGAAGCTGGATGTAATCGATCACCAGAAGATCCAGGCCTTTCTGGCGTTTCAGGCGACGGGCCCGGGCGGCAAGTTGCGCCACGGTCAATCCGCCGGACTCATCGATGAAGAAGGGCAGATGCTGCAATTCGATGACGACGTCCTTGATCTTCTCGAAATCGTGCTCCTGGATGCCGCCCCGCCTGATCGTGCTTGACGGAATGCCGGTCTGTTCCGCAATAATGCGGGTGGCAAGCTGCTCTGCCGACATTTCCAGCGAGAAGAAGCCGACGATGCCGCCGTTCACGGTCATGATGTGGCCGTCGGGCCGCACCTCGCCGCGCCACGCGCGTGCGATGTTATAGGCAATGTTGGTGGCAAATGCGGTTTTACCCATACCGGGACGTCCCGCGACGATGATCAGATCCGAGGGCTGCAGGCCTCCCATCTTGGTGTCGAGGTCGGTGAGCCCGGTCGCCAGACCCGAAAGCTTCCCTTCGCGCTGATAGGCGCGCGCGGCCATGTCGACGGCGGTGTTCAGGGCGGTTTCGAAGCTCTGGAACCCGCCGCCGTAACGTCCGACTTCGGCAAGCTCGTAAAGGCGCCGCTCTGCGCTCTCGATCTGCTCGCGTGGGGCGAAATCAACCGGTGCGTCGAACGCGACATTCACCATCTCCTCGCCGAGCGCGATGAGATCGCGCCGGACCGCAAGATCATAAACCGTGCGGCCGTAATCGAAGGCGTTGATGACGGTCGTCGCTTCCGCTGCCAGCCGCGCGAGATACTGCGCAAGCGTCATTCCCGCTACGTCGATGTCCGCGGCAACAAATGTTTTCAGGGTGACCGGGGAGGCGAGCTTCCCGGTACGAATGAGGCTGCGCGCGATATCGTAGATCTGCCGATGAATCGGCTCGAAGAAATGTTGTGGCTCGAGAAAGTCTGCGACGCGGTAAAACGCCTCGTTATTGATCAGAATGGCGCCGAGCAGCGCCTGCTCAGCCTCGATGTTGTGCGGAGCGGTGCGATAGGTCGGTGCAGGCACCGCAATAGGCTTGCGCACAATGGATTCGATAGCCATGCAGATAGGTGCTTTGATTCTTTTGACGAGAACGAGGCATGCAACTCACTGCAACGTCTACCCGACTCACTTTTTTATCCGCGCCGGAGCAGCTAGCAAGAGATGCGGGCGCGAGGAAATCATCCCTTCAGGTTTCCCCGTTGATCACGACGTGAACAGGCGTGGGTAGGCGGGCGCAGTTTAGGCTTGACCGCGGACTTCCGGGAACAGCGAGAATCACTCGCCCGCAAGCCGCAACGGCGCGCGAGCCGCGCGTTCGATCTGGCGCAGCCGCTCCTCGCTGCGCGCAATATAGTCGCGCGTCATCGGCACGATGCCCTGCTTCTTCGTAAGCTGCAGCTGAAAGACCATCAGCGCCTGCTTGCGAAACGCCATTTCAGAGGCGGCAAGATAGAACTCCCACATGCGCACGAAACGCGCGTCGTACATCTGCTCCACCTCTTCACGGTGTGCGAGAAACCGCTCGCGCCAGGCTTTCAGCGTCTCTGCATAATGCAGGCGAAGAATCTCGATATCAGTGACGAGAAACCCCGACCACTCGACGAAGGGCAGCACCTCGGAGAGCGCCGGAATGTACCCGCCCGGGAAGATATATTTTGCGATCCAGGGGTTCGTCACATTCGGCCCCTCGGAACGGCAGATGGAATGCAGCAGCATTACGCCGTCACTTTTCAGAAGTGCGTGACACTTGCGGAAAAAAGCAGGGTAAAAGCCCACTCCCACGTGCTCGAACATTCCTACGGAAACAATGCGGTCGAATTTCTCCCGAACATCGCGGTAATCCTGCAGCCGGAAATCGATTTGCCCCGCCAGCGCGCTCCTTTCCGTCAGGCGCGCGCGTGCGAATGCATGCTGCTGCTCCGACAGGGTGATCCCGGTTACGCGCGCGTCGCAAAATTCGCCGAGATACAGGGCGAGGCCGCCCCAGCCGCAGCCGATGTCGAGCACGCTTCGCTGCGCATCGAGCAGGAGCTTGGCCGCGAGATGGCGTTTCTTCGCGAGTTGCGCATCGTCAAGCGATTGGCCCGGCCGTTCGAAATAGGCGCAGCTGTATTGCCGGTCTGAATCCAGAAAATATCCATAGAGCTGCGTGTTCAGATCGTAATGGTGCGCCACGTTGCGCCGTGCACGCCACCGAGGATTGAACTGATGCATCCGTCGGGCCAGCAAGCGCCCAAGGCGCCACGGATTTGCCCATGCGGGCAAACTGCTGCTGTGTTCTTGACCAAGCAGAATGGCGAGCGCATCCGCGATCGAACCATGCTCGATGATGATCTCGCCGTCCATGTAGGCTTCCCCGAGGCGAAGCTCGGGATCGAGCAGAAGGCCCAGCTCGGCCCGCC
>DATCJI010000135.1:0-7170 GCA_036562835.1 Xanthobacteraceae bacterium
CGCGGCCATGCGCGCGCAGATCGACACGCTCGAATATGCGCATACGAGCTTCTTCACCACGCCGGTCGCCGAGGCACTGGCCGACGATCTCGTAGCGCACGCGCCAGAGGGCATCGAGCATGTGTTCTTCGTCAGCGGCGGCTCGGAGGCGATCGAGGCGGCGCTCAAGCTGGCACGTCAGTGTTTCGTCGAGCGCGGTGAGCCGCAGCGGCGGTTCATTATTGCGCGCCGGCAGAGCTATCACGGCATCACCCTGGGCGCGCTCGCGATCGGCGGGCGCGAAGCGCAGCGCGAAAAGTTCGCTCCGCTCCTGATCGAGACGCATCATGTCTCGCCCGTTTACGAGTATCGCGAGCGTCGTGCCGACGAGAGCGCAAGCGATTACGCGGAGCGGCTTGCTCGCGAGCTCGAGAACAAAATTGCTGCGCTGGGCAGCGATAACGTCATGGCCTTCATCGCCGAGACCGTCGTCGGCGCGACCTTGGGCGCGGTCCCCGCGGTGCCCAATTATTTCCAGCGCCTGCGCGAGATCTGCGATCGGCACGGCATCCTGCTCATCCTCGACGAGGTGATGTGCGGGATGGGCCGCACCGGCACACTCTACGCATGCGAGCAGGAAGCCGTGCGCCCGGACATGGTCGCCATCGCCAAAGGTATGGGCGGGGGCTATGCGCCCATCGGGGCCCTGCTCATCTCTGGCGACATCTTCGGGAGCATCGCCGAGGGGTCGGGCGCATTTGCCCACAGCCACACCTATATGGGCCATCCGCTCGCCTGCGCGCCAGCGCTTGCCGTGCAGCAAATCATCCGACGCGACGATCTGCTTGCGAATGTGCGCGGGCAAGGCGCGCATCTGGCGCGCCGCCTGGGCGAGCGCTTCGGCAACCACCCGTTCGTCGGCAATGTGCGCGGCCGCGGCCTTCTCCAGGGCGTTGAGCTCGTGGTCGACCGCGGCAGCAAGGAGCCGTTCGATCCCCGGCTGAAGCTCCACGCGAGGGTCAAGCGCGAGGCCATGACGCGCGGACTTATGGTGTATCCCATGGGCGGAACGGCGGATGGAATTCGCGGCGACCACGTGCTGCTCGCGCCGCCGTTCATTATCGATACGGCAGCGATCGATACAATTGTCGAGCGCCTCGGCGAGGCGGTCGATGCAGCCATCGCGCCGGTGACATGATCAACGCAGCGCACCTTGCGGACAGGTGTAGGGGCGGGTTTCAAACCCGCCCGCTCTCGGCAAACGCTGATGCGCGGTCGTCTGAACCATCCGCGAGGCGAAGGCTCACGCAGGTGTTTGTTGCACCAGGGCGGGTTGGAAACCAGCCCCTACGTACTCCAACATACGTGAGCAGTCTCGTTGAAGTATTATTCTGACGCGGTTATCGCGCAAGTAGCATGATCGAATGCAATTTGAGGAGAGTTGTCATGAGACCCGCAATCTTTATTGCGTTATCAGCCTGTCTGGTGGGCGGAGCCGCTGTGACTGTCGGTGCGGAGGAGCTGGAAGGCACGCTGAAGAAGATAAAGGAGAGCGGAACCATCACTATCGGTCACCGCGACAGCTCGGTCCCGCTCTCCTATCTGGACGACAAGCTGCAGCCGGTCGGTTTCTCCATCGATTTGTGCAGGCACGTGGTCGAGGCGGTTAAGGCAAAGCTCGCCATGCCAAACCTGAACGTCGCCTATAACCCGGTGACCTCGGCCACCCGCATCCCGCTCGTCGCGAACGGCACCGTCGATGTCGAGTGCGGCTCGACTGCCAATATGACGGCCCGACAGAAGCAGGTCGGATTCTCCTATACGTTCTTTGTCCCGCAGTTCAAATGGATCGTCCGCGCCAACAGCGGCATCAACGCAGCCGACGATCTGCGCGGCAAGTCCGTTGCGGTTACCGCAGGCACCAACACGGCGATCTTCGTCAACAAGCTCAACAGTGAAGGAAAGCTCGGCATGAACATCATGCAGGGCAAGGACCACGCCGAATCCTTCCTTCTGGTCGAGACGGGCCGCGCCAGCGCATGGATGGAGGACGATGTTCTGATCGCGGGCTTCCGCGCCAATGCGAGGAACCCTGTGGATTTCAAGCTGCTGGACAAGGCGTATCCGTCGGATCCTTACGCGCTCATGCTGCGCAAGGACGACCGCCAGTTCAAGGAGCTGATCGACGAGACGCTGGCGCAGCTGATGCGCTCGGGCGAGTTCGAGAAACTCTATGTGCGCTGGTTTGAGCGGCCTATTCCGCCGCGCGGCATCAACATTCAGCTCCCGATGTCGGAGGCGCTCAGGCAGGCGATCGAGCACCCGAATGATCGTCCCAATTCGTGATGTTCAAGTGCTGGGTGCTTTCGGCGTGTCTTGATGGAACTTTTGATGGTGGAACGCAGAGCAATGCTCGCCGTTACCCCCTTAGTCCATCTCAACGGGAGTACGACATGAGGCTAATCAACAAAGCTCTTTTGAGTGCGGCCCTGGCAGCGGGCGTTTGCGCCTTCTCTGCCGTGACCGCGTCGGCTGCGGTCGTCTGCAATGAGGACAATGTGTGCTGGCACTCGAAGGAAAGGTACACCTACCCCCCGAATGCGCGCATTACCATTCATGAGGATAACTGGAAGGCCGGCCCGAGCATAAGGTTCCGGGAGCACGAAGGCCGCGGCTATTGGCGCGGCGACCGCTGGACCGACTTCTAATCGAAGAACCTCAACCCTGACCTGGAACCCGGCGCGCGCAGACGAGCGCCGGGTTCTTCTTAGAGCATGATCCCGAAAAGTGGGAACTGGCTTTCGGAAAAGATCATGCCCCCAAAAGAAATTGAGCCGGATGGCGATTCGAAGAAAAGCTATCCCGCTCTGTGCGTGCTGCCCTATTGGACCGCGCCGGCTCCGGTCAGCACCGTCTTGAGCTTCGCCGTGTCCTCTTTGTTCAGCATGCGCATGGGCCGTCGCGGCGGGCCAACCGGACGCCCGAGAAGTTCCAGCCCGGAATGCGCGACCCTGATGTGCGATTTGGCACAAATGAAATCGCAAACGGGAAACAATTTGTCCCATATTGACTGCGCCGCCGCGGCGTCCCGATTGTCGACTGCCGAGCCGAAGAATTTCATCGCTAGGTTTGGCACAAAATTCGTGCAGACCGGCGCCCATCCGGTCGCCCCCGCCATGAACGCCTGCAGGCTCGTCGACTCCCAGCCGGCGATCAGCGTGACCTGATCATTGGTGAGCAGCCTGATCGCGGTGATACGGGTGAGATCGCCGGTGCTTTCCTTGATGCAATTGCAGTTGTCGAGCTTGGTTAGCCGGGCAAGCAGCTCCGGTTTCATGTCAACGCCTGTCGTCCACGGATTGTTATAGATGCAGATGGGGATGCGAATGGAGTTGGCTACCCGCTCGTAATGTTCCACCACCTCGTCTGTAGTGAGCGGCCAATACGAGACCGGGAGCACCATGACGGCGTCGCAGCCGACGTCCTCGGCGTGCTTGGAAAGGGCGATGCAGGCCGATGTGGTGCGCGCGCCCGTGCCGGCGACCAGCGATATGCGGCCGTCAATGTGCTTGGCGGCAATGGCAGTAGCCTTTTTCATCTCCTCGTCGGTGAATGAGCCGTTCCCCCCGGTGCTGCCGAAAATGCAGACCCCGTGCACGCCGCTCTCGATCTGGTAATCGATCGCCTTGCGGAATGCGCTCTCGTCGATTTCCTCTCCATCCGCCTTCGTGGCGGTGGGCACGAACGTGAACACCCGTGACCAGAACTCGTTCTTTCTCAACACGGCGCGGTTTCCCTGGCTGCTGGCTGTGGCTGGTAAAATGTAGTGCCGGCCTGCCCCGGCAGACAGTACCAGGGCGTGAATGATCGTCAATGCCAGTTCAAACGCATCGCGTAGCTACCGCGCGCTACTTATTTGGTGGAGCATCAGCTTTTCCGAAACCCGGTGGCCACTTTTCGCGATCATGCGCTAATCGGCCGCGGTCAACCCGGGAACGCTGAGCCAAGCGTCTGGACGATCAGCAACAGATTAAGCGCCAGCACAATGACCGTGCCTGCGACCGCAACAATGCTGACCACCTTGCTGTTGGCGAACTCGCCCATGATGTCCGAGCGGCGCGTAAACATGATGAGCGTTATCATGGGCAGCGGCAGCGCGATGCTGAGCACGACCTGGCTGATGACGAGCGCCTTTGTCGCATTCACCCCCGCGCCCACCACGATGAAGGCGGGCACCATGGTAACGAGCCGCCTCACCCAAATGGGAATGCGGAAACCGACGAAGCCCTGCATGATCAATTGCCCGGCCATGGTGCCCACGGTCGAGCTCGACACGCCCGAAGCGAGCAATGAGACGAGGAACACGCCGGCTGCGGCAATTCCCAGCAACGGCGTGAGCGTGTGATAGGCGGTCTCGATCTCGGCCACGTCGCTGTATCCGGCGTGGAACGCGCTCGATGCCATCATCACCATCGCCATATTGACCATGCCGGCGATTGCCAACGCGATCACCACCTCGGTGTTCGAAATGTGAAGGATCTTGCGCTTGTCGCTCGCGTCCCGCGCGGGAATGCGCGCCTGGGTGAGTCCGGAATGCAGGTAGACCGCGTGCGGCATGACCGTGGCTCCGATAATGCCGACGGTCAGCAACAGCGCCCCCGCATCAGCTATGTGCGGCACCACGGTGTGCACCGCGGCAGCGCGCCAGTCGACCGGCGCAATGAACATCTGGATCAGATAACAGAGCGCGATGACTGCAACGAAGTTGCCGATGATCAGCTCGACGGGCCGGAAGCCGAAGCGCTCGAACAACAGAATGCCGTATACGATCATGCCGGTAACGATCATGCCGTAGAGAAGCGGCAGTCCGAACAGCAGCGAGAGCCCGATCGCCCCGCCAAGAAATTCGGCCAGATCGGTCGCCATCGCGGCAACCTCGCTGACCACCCACATGCTCCACACGACCGGGCGTGGAAACTGCTCGCGACACATCTCGGCGAGGTTGCGGCCGGTAACGATGCCGAGCTTGGCCGAGAGCGCCTGGAACAGCATGGCGATGATGTTGGCGAGCAATACAACCCACAAAAGCGTGTAGCCGTATCTGGCGCCCGCCTGGATGTTGGTGGCGAAATTGCCCGGGTCCATGTAGGCAATCGAAGCAACGACGGCGGGGCCGACAAATGCCAGATAGGCCCGCAGCCCACCGCGGCGCCCCGCGAGCACGTCGCTTGCTGCGGCCACCGTGCGTTGCGACAGCGATCCCATGCGCGCATCGGGATCCCATACTCGGCGCATGTTCAGCGGCTCGACGTCATCACATCATGCCGAGCAGGCGCGGCAGGAAGAGCGTGAGCTCGGGCCAGTAGGTGACGACGATCAGGAACAGAAGCATCGTCAACAACCACGGCCAGACCGCAACGGCGAGCTCGGTGATGCGCATGCGCGCGATCATGGAAGCGACGTACAGGTTGAGCCCGACAGGTGGGTGGCACAGGCCCACCTCCATGTTCACATCGATGACAATTCCGAAATGCACGAGATCGATGCCCAGCCGCTTCGCCGCCGGTGCGAGGATCGGGGCCATGATCAGGATGATGGAATTGGGCTCCATGAAATTGCCGGCGACCAGCAGGAGCACGTTCACGAGCATGAGAAAGCCGAACCAGCCGAGGTTCTGCGCCAGAATCCAGTCGGCGAGCGCGGAAGGGATGTTCTCGTTGGTCAGCACGAACGAGAACAGCACGGCGTTGGTGATGATGTAGAGCAGCATGGCGCTGGTGTTTGCGGCGCGCAGCAGCACGCGCGGCACATCCCGCAGCGTGATCGCCTTGTAGACGAAGACCGAAATGAAGAAGGAGTATACCGCCGCCATGGCGGCCGCCTCGGTAGCGGTGAAGATGCCGCTGTAGATGCCGCCGATAATGATGACGACCAGCAACAGTCCCCAGATGCTCTCGCGGAAGGCGACCCAGGTAGTGCCCCAGCTCGCTCTCTCCATGAACGGGTAATTGCGGCGCTTGGCGAGATACCAGGTGACGAGGCACAGCATGATCGTGAGCAGGGTTCCCGGCAGCAGCCCGGCGACGAACAATGCGCCGATCGAGGTGTTGGTGGAGACCGCGTAGACAATCTTCGGGATGGACGGCAGCATCAATATGCCGAGCGAGCCCGCGACCGTAATGATGCCGGCGCCGAAGCGCATGGGATAACCGTGGCGGACCATCTCCGGCAGCACGATCGCGCCGATTGCTGCGACCGTGGCGACGCTCGAGCCGCAAACCAGGGCGAACATCGCACAGGAGACGATACCGGCTAGTCCAAGTCCGCCGCGCCAGTGGCCGATCAGCGCCACCGCGAAATTGATCATGCGTCGGGCGACGCCGCCGTGGCTGAGGAAATTGCCGGCCAGTATGAAGAACGGGATCGCCATGATCTCGAAGCTCTCGAGCCCCGTGAAAAGCTTCATCGAGACGGACTCGATGGGCACAGAGGTCAGAATATAGAGGAAGCTCAGCACGGTGAGCCCGAGTGCGATGGAAACGGGCGTCCCGGTGAGCATGAAGGCGATCAGCAGTATGAACAGGAGCAGTGCGCGCAGCGACTGCGGCAGCACGACCACGCCGCCTTTGTGCGCAAGGCAAAGCAGAAGGATCAGGATTGGCGCGAGGATCAGGCTGAGCGCCAGCGGGGTAGACCAGCGGCGCGGCACTGTGCCGTGCGGGCTGTCCGAGAGATGCAGGGCATCGACGGTCTCGGTGCCTTCGACATGCGCCTCGCTGTGATGCGGCAGGTGCCCGGTCCAGTAATATGCCCACGCAACCTGCAGGAAACGAAAGCACATCAGCGCGGAGCCGACCGGAATGGCAAGATAGATCATCCACATCGGCCATTCGAGGTCATAGGACTGCTGGCCCGTCGCATACATCTGCGCGACGAAGCTAAAACCGAAGCTCGCAATCACTCCGGTAAAAAAAGCGCCGCAAGCGATCGCAAACAGGATCACCTGCTTGCGCTTATCGGTTGGCAACAGGTTGACGATCACATCGACGCCCACATGGATGCCCGTGCGCACGCCATAGGCGGCCCCGAACTTCGCCATCCAGATGAACATGAAGATGCAGAGCTCCTGCGCCCAGGAGACATCGAGCTCGGACAAGAAGGTGTAGATCTCCCGCAGCGCGCCAGGCACCA
>DATCJI010000288.1:0-3790 GCA_036562835.1 Xanthobacteraceae bacterium
GAGCCGCCGCAGAAACTCGGCCTGTTCGAGCGGTCCGTGCACGCGCGCTCCCATGCCTTCGGCTGCCCGCGCAAGCGCCTGGAAATCGACATGCGCGGTGACATCGACGAGCCCCGGTGCGGTGAGCGGATCGGCAAAGCCATGCCGGCTCACCGCCTGCAGGGTATCGCCTAATGCAGTTTGGGTGTGGCCATAGTCGATGATCAGCGCGGCGCCTTGCGATCGCGTCACCCGGCGGCCGATCTCGAGCGCGATCTTGTCCTGACGCCATTCGAATATGTCTCCGATCTTTGCATTGCGAATGGGCCACGGCAGAAGGTCGTCAAAAAGCGGGATCGGATCGCGATGGATGCCGAAGCGGAGACTGCCGTCCCGGCCGAGCTTGACCACCCGTTCGTGCCAACCGTCTGCGCACATGACCGCTTGCTGGATCGGCAGCACATCGATGAACTCGTTGGCGAGCACGATCAGCGGACCCTCCGGAACTTCCTCGAGGGAACGATGCCAGAAAATCGAAATCCCGGCACCGGAGAGCGCCTGCCGCTGCAGGGTTTGGAGCACCGGACTGACTTCGACGAGATGCAGCACCAGCGCGTTGCAAAATTGAGGCGCGATTTTCGCGGTGCGGAGCACATCGAGCATCATGGTGCCTCGTCCGGGGCCGAGCTCAACGAGCCGAACGTTTTCAGGCTGGCCCATTCCCCGCCACACCGCCACCGACCAAACCCCGATCAGCTCGCCAAACATCTGGCTGATCTCGGGAGCGGTGGTGAAATCTCCCGATTCGCCGATGGGCGCGCGCGTCGTATAGTAGCCATGCTCCGGGTGCGTGAGGCACAGCTCCATGTATTCGGCCACGGAGAGACGTCCGAAACGTTGCAGGCGACGCCGCAGCTCCACCTCAAGCGGCATGACGCCGGCAAGGCTCAAGATGGCACGGCTTTTCGCCTCATCGCGAAGGCGATCAGGAGCACGCCTACGAGCATCAGCGGGAAGGACAGGAGCATCCCCATCGTCAAGCCGCCCCAGAGGAATCCGAGCTGCACATCGGGCTGACGAAATAGCTCGGAGATGCAACGCGCAATTCCATAGGCAAGGGCGAAAGTGCCCGTGACCACTCCGGGGCGCCGCAACGCACCAGAACGGACGAGGGCACCTAATAGGATGAAAAGTACCACCCCTTCGAGAAAAGCCTCGTACAGCTGGCTTGGGTGGCGCGGTTCCGGCCCGCCAGTGGGAAACACCATCGCCCACGGCACGTCTGTGGGGCGGCCCCACAGCTCGCCATTAATGAAATTCGCAATGCGACCGAAAAAGAGCCCGATCGGCGCCGCGGCGCAGGTCAGATCGCCCATCGTGAGCGTTGGCACCCCGCGACGGTGGGCAAAAAGGACGACCGCGAAGAGGACGCCGAGAAAGCCGCCATGGAACGACATGCCGCCGTTCCAAAGATAGAGGATCTCGATCGGGTGCTGCGCGAAATAGGAGGGGTTGTAAAAGAGCACATATCCGATGCGTCCTCCCGCAATGATGCCGATGGTGACCCACAGGATGAAGTCGTCGAAGTCCGCTACCGTGAGCGGGGCGGTGCCACCCCACACGCGCGGCGCGCGGATGATCGTGCGCACATAAAACCAGCCGAGAAGAATGCCCGCGATATATGCAAGTGCATACCAGCGGACCGCGAAAGGCCCGAATCTCACGAGAATCGGATCGAAATTGGGGAAAGGGATGACGTAGAGGGGCATCGGCAAATCGCAAAAAGGGGTCATGCGGGCATGACCGCCCCGCGTCAAGGTGGCGAAGGAACGTCGCGTTGATCTTGCCGCCGCAGAAAATCATCACCATTGTCTGACGCAAGCGAACAAAAGCCGAAGCAGAGCCGAGGCAGCCGCCATGACCCAGACCTCCAATCGTTTTCTTGATGAGATCGCGCGATTGATGAACGATGCCGCAGGCGTGGCATCCGGGGTGCGCCGGGAATTCGACACCATGGTGCGCAATCAGGCGGACCGCATCCTGCGCGATCTCGACGTGGTCAAGCGCGAGGAATTCGAGGCGGTGAAGGAGATGGCGCGTCTCGCGCGCGAGGAGAACGAGGTGCTGCGCGCGCGCATTGACGCGCTGGAGGCAAGGTCAGGCGGCGGGAGTACATAGCGCGGCGGCGCCGCATAACCCTACCAAATCACCGTCATGGCCGGGCTTGTTGTATAGCCCGGCCATGACGCGGTTGTTTTTGCGCGGTCCTGCCGCTATAAGCCGCGCCCGAATTTCAAAGGAATTTGCATGCCTACAGTAAGGCAAATGAAGGCGACGTCGCGCGCGGGCGCAGGCCGAGGGGCTGCGCGCGCGGAGCGCCGGGCCGGCCGGGTTCCCGGCGTGATCTATGGCGACGGCAAGCCGCCGATGCACGTGTCCGTCGACCATGCGGAGCTCAAGCAGCGCATCTATGCCGGTCGCTTCCTCACCACGATTTATGAGCTCGAGATCGATGGCAGCAAACAGCGGGTAATTCCGCGCGATTTTCAGCTCGATGCGGTGAAGGACCTACCGATCCACGTCGATTTTATGCGACTTGGCGAAGGCGCGCACATCCGCGTGCGCATTCCGGTGCACGTGAAGAACGCGGACCAGTCGCCGGGCGTCAAGCGCGGCGGCACGGTGAATATCGTGACGCACTCGGTCGAAGTCATGTGCGCTGCTGATGCCATCCCGGAAGAGATCGAGGTTGACATTTCCGGGCTGGAAATCAACTACTCCAAGCATCTCGACGAGGTTGCCTTGCCACCCGGCGTGCGCGTCGTCGGCCGGCTTGATCAGACGCTGGTGACGATCGTGCCGCCTTCGGGCTACGCGGAAGAAATGAAGGCAGCAGCGGAAGCCGCAGCTGCGGCGGCTGCCGCTGCGACTGCCGCCGCCGAGGCAGGCGTGCCCGCCGAAGGGGCACCAGGCGCTCCGGCAGCTCCGGGCGCCCCCGCACCGGCTGCCGGCGCGAGCGCGGGTGCAGCCCCGGAGAAAAAGTAGCGCCGTTCGTTACATGCGAAAGAGCGCTCGTGTCCCGATTCCGAAGTTCGTTTCATCGTGCAGCACCCGCATTTACGAACTTCGGAACAAAGGGACACTAGCAACTTATTGAATCCTAGTGTGGCTTTGGTTCAGAAGTCCGCAATTGAACTAGCCGCAAGAATGATGCGGACTTTTGAACCGGCACACTAGTGCATGCTGCTCCTGGTCGGGCTGGGCAATCCGGGCGCACGGTACGCAGGCAATCGGCACAACGTCGGTTTCATGGCGGTCAGGGCCATTGTCGAGCGTCACAACCTGGGACCTTGGCGCCGGCGCTTTCAGGGCGTAGCCGCAGAAGGTCCGCTCGGCGGCCACCGTGCGCTCTTTCTCCTGCCCGGCACATTCATGAACGAGTCGGGCCGAGCAGTCGCGGAAGCGGCGCATTTCTACAAACTCGGCGTTTCGGACATCGTCGTCTTTCACGACGAGATCGATCTTGCGCCAGGCAAAGTACGCGTAAAAGCCGGAGGCGGCATCGCCGGCCACAACGGCCTGCGCTCGATCAGTGCGCATATCGGAAACGAGTATCGGCGCGTGCGCATGGGCGTTGGACATCCAGGCGTCAAAGAGCTGGTCCACCCCTACGTGCTCAGCGACTTTGCCAAGGACGAGCGAGCTTGGGTCGAGGCATTGTGCACCGCGATTGCCGAGAACGCCGGCCTGTTGGCGAAAGGCGAGGATGCGAGCTTCCAGAATCGCGTGCACCTCGCCATGCAGGCAAAAG
>DATCJI010000239.1:0-5496 GCA_036562835.1 Xanthobacteraceae bacterium
TTCGCGTCCATGCTATTCCTCGTGGGAGCCATGATCTGGCTCCGGTGAATGTCAACAGGACCTAGTTCCGCCATGTCTTCTGCGCGCGCCCATGTGCACGCGACCGCCATGACTATGGCAACCCACACGATCTTCATCACACCCCCTGTCCCATTATTTTATGCACGCCACATGGGGCAGATATGAGGCTCGCTGCGCAGCGCGCCGAGCCTCGAATGAAAGCTCAGTAGGCCCCCTCCACCACCGCTCACTCGCTGCGCTCGCTCGGGTGGTCCCCCTCCCCCGCTACGCGCTTCGCGCTCCGCAGGGGAGGACAGGCGCGCTCTTGCGATACGACGCGCTATCCTCCCCTGCGAGGGGCGCTAGCCCCGAAGCGGGGGAGGGGGACCGCGCGCAGCGCGGTGGAGGGGGCGTGCGCATTTGCAGGATCAAACAGAAGAAATAGCGGCCTACCATGAGGTGCTCAGAAGGAGTCAATGCCTTTCTTCAACATTGAGAAAGGGCGGCTTTGAAAGCCGCCCTAAAAGCGTTCGGAACCGTGATTATGCTGCTCCGACTCTGTAATCGTCTTGGCCAGCCGCGCCCATGCCTCCTCGTAACCCGGAATGCCAAAGCGCAGCCAGGTGGGGTGCTCGGCGAAGCGGCGCACGAAGATGCCGGCGCGTCCCAGACTATCAAACAGATCGGCTGCGGCCGGTGTATGCGCCAGCCGAAACAGAGGGGTGCCGCCGATCACTTCGAGGCGCGCGCCTTTAAGCATTGCGTCGAGACGGTCCGCGGCGAGGCGAAGCTGCTCCCGCATCGCTTGTGCCCACTCGGCATCCGCGAGCGCCGCCTGTCCCATTGCGAGCGCGGTGCCCGACACCGGCCACGGCCCCAGCAGCGCGGCAAGGCGCGCGGCGCGTTCGGGCGCGGCGAGCGCAAAGCCGAGCCGCACGCCGGGCAGCCCGAAAAACTTTCCGAACGAGCGCAGCACCACGATGTTGCTGCAGACCTCGCCCGCAAGGCTCTCCTCGCGCGGCCCCACATCCATGAAGGCCTCGTCGACGATGAGCAGCCCGCCACCCGCGCGCAGCTTCCCGGCAAGCTCGAGCAGCCGCTTTTTCTGCACGATGCGGCCGTCCGGATTGTTTGGATTCACCACGACCGCCAGTCCAGCTTCCTCCAGCTGATCGACATGGGCGGCTTCCTCGACCTTGTGCCCCACGAGCCCGGCAACGCGGGCATGCTCAGCATAGGTGGGAGCGAGCACCGCCGCGCGCGCAAGCGGCACAAGCCCGGCCACCATGGCGAGCAGGATCTGCATGCCGGGCGCGGGCACGACGTGCGCCGGCGACGGCGCGCCATAGGCCTGCGCTGCGATTGCCGCGAGCCGGGCGAGATCGGCGGGCTGCGGCAGGCGCGTGAGCGTTTGCGCGGGCACTTCTGCGAGCACATACGAAAAAGGATTGATCCCGGTGGACAAGTCGATGAATGGTTCGGGCGCGCCGGGAAAGCGCGTGCGCGCGGCGGCGAGATCGCCGCCGTGCTCGAGGATCGGCAAGTGCTGAGAGATGGCCTTTGTCACCCGAGCTCCTGCGCTCGGCGCAAGCTGGCGATCATGGAAACCCGCAACAGATAATCATATGTGCGCTGGCTATTGCCAGCGATCTCGCGCAGCGCTTGCCGGAATTCGGTGCCATCCGATTCAAGGTTGCGCTTGTTCTGGATTGATTGCTTCTGAATGTACTCGAGCGTGACCAACCGCCGCTGCCGGTCATAACGCTCGAGGTCGCCAGCAGGTTTTGCTCCGCTCCAGACTTGCGCCATGCGCTCGGTGAGATCGAAGGCATCGTGAATGCCGCCATTCATGCCCATGCCGCCGAGCGGATTGTTGACGTGGGCCGCATCGCCGGCAAGGAACGTCTTGCCTGTCCGGTAAGAGGCCGCGACGCGCTGATGCACCCGGTAGAGAGTAGTATGGGCAATGTCGTAATTGCGAATGCCGGGAACGATACCGCTCATCAGCGACTGTGCGAACTCGGGCGAAAGCGCCAGCTCATCGCTTTCATGGCCCGCGACTGGAAACATCACGCGGCAAAGCCCGGGGATCTGCAGCAGGAAATGCCAGCGCTGTGGATCGCAGAAATAGCTCACCGCCACCAGGTCCTGAATGACAGTGCGAAAATCGAACGGCGTGCTCACCACCAGGAATCGTTCCGGCCAGGTGAAGCCGGCAAACTCGATATTGAGCGAACGCCGCACTTCGCTGCGCGCCCCGTCCGCCCCGATGAGCCAGCGGCCGCGCTGCACTTCGCGACCGGCCGGGCGCTCAAGCGACAGCGTGATACCATCTGAATCCTCTCTGACGCCACTGACACGGCTGTCGAATTGCAGCTGGAAATTTTCCTGCTTGCGCAGCTGCTCATAAAGGATGCGCGTCAGGCGCGATTGCTCGCATTGCACGCGATAAGGATGGCGGGTGGCATCGGCGATAGCCCCGAAGTCGAACTGCGCGAGGACGCCGAATTTTCTGCTGCGGTACTGGAACTGCGGCGCGAGCAGGCCCTGCGCAATGAGCGGCCCCGCCGCGCCCAGCTCATCGAGCATGTCGAGGGTGGGTGGATGGAATGTTGAGGCGCGCGATTCCTCGCTCAGGTCGGCGCCGGCCTCGAACACCGTCACCGGCACGTCTCTGCGAACGAGATTGGCCGCAGCGACAAGTCCGATCGGACCGGCGCCGGCGATCAGAACGCGGTCGTCAGCACTCACTGGATCTGCGGAATTCCGGCGGCAGTGATGACATTAGCCCACCTTGCCACTTCCGAGGAGATGAATCCGGCAAGCTGCTGCGAGCTCAGGACCACGGGCTGGGCACCCTGCTCGGCATAGCGCGCCCGCACTGTTTCATCGGCGAGCGCTGCATTGAGCTCCCGGTTGAGCTTGTCGCGAATCGCTTGCGGCGTTCCCTTTGGCGCAAGCATCACCATCCAGCCGGAAACTTCATACTGCGGAAGGCCGGATTCGGCGCTGGTGGGAACATCGGGGAGCGCGCCGAGGCGGGTTCTGCTCGCAACCGCGAGCGGTTTGGCGTCGCCCGTTCCCAACGCGGCAGCAATATTGGGCAGCCATTGAAAGCCAAGCGGCACAGTTCCCGCGATCATATCGGTGGCGTACTGCGCGATGTTGCGATAGGGCACGTGCACGAGAGCCAGCCGTTCGAGCTGCGCAAAATAGGCTCCCGCCAGGTGTTGCGAGCTACCGATACCGACCGAGCCATAGTTGAGGCCTGGATGTTGCCTGCCATAGGCGATCAATTCGGCAAGCGTTTTCACCGGCAATTTGCTGCTTGCCGCCACGATGATCGGAAACGCGGCGACCAGGGACACGGGCTCGAAATCCTTCTCCGGATCATAGCCAAGCTCGCGATAGAGCGTCTTGTTTGCGGCTGCAGGCCCTGAGCCGGTTGCGACCAGGGTATAGCCGTCGGGCGTGGCGTGCGCGCCGGCTTGCGTGCCGATATTGCCGCCGGCGCCGGGACGATTGTCGACGACGAACGGCTGTCCCAGCGTCTTCGCCGCGCGCTCGAGCAGGATGCGGGTTACAATGTCGCTCGCACTGCCGCCCGCATAGGGAAGGATGACCTGGATCGGGCGCGCGGGGTAACCCTGCAACTCTGACTGCTGCGCCCAACTCGCGCCGAAAACAGAGTACGCTGCGCCGGCGACGAGAAAAATCATCAAAAATTTGCTTCGGTCTCGCGGTTGCATTCGGCCGGTCTGGCTGAAGTCTTGACGAGGAGACAATTGACGAGACATGGCGTTCGAGCTTGCCCTCTGCGCGCTGCTGATCGAGGCGCTGGTCGGTTATCCCGGGCGCGCGTTTCGCGCAATCGGCCACCCGGTGGTCTGGATGGGCGCCTTGATCGCCATGCTGGACCACCGGCTGAACCGCCCGAGCATGAGCGAGACCGCGCGCAGGCGCGCCGGGGTCGCGGCCATTCTGATCGTGGCGGGGCTCGTCTCGCTTCTTGCTCATGCGATCGAGCGCAGCCTCTTGCTGCTGCCCTTCGGATTCGTGCTGCTTGCGATTGTCGCCAGCACTTTGCTGGCGCAACGCAGCCTCTATGCGCATGTGGCGCGCGTGGCCGCGGCGCTCGAGAAAGATGACATCGTCGCCGCGCGCGCAGCGGTGGCGCACATCGTGGGTCGCGATCCGGAAAGCCTCGATACAGCTGGGATTGCGCGTGCGGCGATCGAGAGTCTGGCGGAGAATTTTTCCGACGGCGTGGTCGCGCCCGCGTTCTGGCTCGCGCTTGCGGGGCTGCCGGGAGGCGCCGCCTACAAGGCCATCAACACCGCCGACAGCATGCTCGGCCATCGCACGCTGCGCCATGAGGCGTTCGGCGCCGCCCCGGCGCGGCTTGACGATCTGGTGAACTTGCCGGCCTCACGGCTTTCGGCGCTGCTCGTCGTTGCGGCCGCGGCACTCATGGGGGGCGCTTCTGTGCCGCGTGCGTGGCGTGCCGTGTGGCGCGATGCGCGGCACCACCGCTCGCCCAATGCCGGCTACCCGGAAGCGGCATTCGCCGGCGCGCTCGGTCTCGCGCTTGCCGGCCCGCGCGACTATGGCGGCGTGCGCGTCGAAGACGCCATCATGGGCGAGGGCCGCAGCGCGGCCATCGCCGCCGACATCCGCGCGGCGCTGTCTTTATATATACGCGCCGACGCGCTGCTGATCGTGCTCGCCGGGCTACTGGCGCTGCTGGCTTAGGTTGGCCAGCGTTCCTGCAACCATCAAACTGGCCACGAAAACGAACATGCTTGGCCACAGCAATGCATCAATTGCGATCTTAGGCATAACATCCCCCCAACGGCCTCACGTTACCGCAGGTTCCATATCACTCCTGTTGGTCGGCAAAAACGTGACCGCCGGTTGCCGGAATTTGGGCAGCATCCGTACCGGTCGACCTTTGCTCCCAAGGATTATCTTTGCGGAAACGCGCTCTTCCCTGCGTGCGCGCGAGGGCAGGGGTCCGGTTTCGGCACTGGCAACCGTTCAGCAGCTCCTGATAATCCAGCGTCTCAATGCGTCGCCCAGCCTCTCAGGAGGTCAGACATGATGCGAGCAGTCCTTGCAGTTGCGCTTGTGGTTGCTGCGACAACGTCAGCGCCGGCCCAGCAGGATAAATCCAGTGCCAGTTACATGCTTCGGTATTGCCGCGGCGCGGTTAACAATGAGCCCCCTGCTCAGCCCCTGGATGCAGTCATGCAAGGCATGTGTGTGGGCATTATCGATGCAATCAATTTCATGATGAGCGAATTCCCTCCGGAAGATAAAGAACATCGCACCTGCCCGCCTGCTAACGTGCCGCTTGATCAGACCGTGCGCGCGGTCATTGCGTACATCGAGGCACGGCCGAAGCGGATGCATGAAAATTTCAAAACGCTTGTGATGGAGGCAATCCACGACGCTTGGCCGTGCGGGACCAATTAAACCGCGTTGACGCGCCGACAT
>DATCJI010000241.1:0-1683 GCA_036562835.1 Xanthobacteraceae bacterium
CCAGGCCGTTATCGTCGAATTCAATCGCCGCAAGCAAGCTACCAAGAACAAGACCGCGACCACGAAGTCATCAAAAGGCCATGCAGCGTCCCGCGATAAGAAGATTGGAGAGATTGACGAGATCCCGGAAGGAAGAGCAAACCTTATCCGGGCGTCGTTCAGGGCGGGCATCAAGCCTGCGACCATCGCGCGCACGTTCAGAATCTCCCAGTCCTTGGTAGCTCGCGTTTTGAGCTCGATAGAGGGGCCAAAGCGATAGGCTGACGGCCCAGGAGGGACGCGCCGAGCGGGCGCCTGCGTTGAATCCCAGTATCAGATGAAGTCGATCTTGTTGATACAGTGCGAACAACCTGCCCAACAATGTCGCTGCGAGGTCCCTATGCTAACCAGTGTGGCCATGGGCTTCGTATCCGCTATTTCCGCTGGCCGGTCTTGGCCGGCTGCCTTTCAGCGGATGTCCAGCAGGTTCGCAGCAGACTCGCCGCTGGAGGGAGCCGGATTCGAACTGTCGGTCCCAGGGCGACGGTTAACTCTGTTATCGCGCCCACTCGGTTGTATTTGGGGGATAGCGGGTGCCGGAGCGAGCGCGGTTCAGCCCGATTTCTCCTGTTCGGCGCGCCATTCCATAGAGCCGATCGCCCACACGGTTTGGGTGGGTTGCGGTTTGCGTTGCTGCTCGGCGGCTTCGGCGTCCCGGCGGTAGAGTTCGAAGATGTTTTGACCGGGGAACGGCTTTTGGCACCAGTCGAGGAATTGCGCGGTCGAATCGGCTTGGTCGTCATGCTTGCCGTTTGGGAAGACCGAGAGCTCGTGGAGGTATTCGGCGAGCCATGGCGCGGTCTCGGGGATGTGGACAAAGCCATTCTCGATCATCGCCGTGCGCGAGTGCATGCGCATGGTTTTTTCGCCGTCCGGGTGGTAGCGCGTGACGCCGTGGCAGCCATCGGCGATCAGGTCCTGGATCAGTTGCGTGCCCGAGGCTTGGTCCTCGATCAGCACAACGCTCGCCTCGTACAGACTTTGCTGCTCGAGCACCGCGCGTTTGAGCGCCGGATATTCGAGGCGCCTGCGGAATAGGGCGAGGAGAAAGAGGTGCTTGCCCTTCAATCCCCAGGTTGTGCACACCGAGAAATCGCTGAGCTCGGTCACTTTGTTGGCGGTGTCCCAGCTCTGCACGATGCGGTCGAAGCGCTCGGGGAGTTCGGTCTCGCGGTAGCGCTGGAACCATTCGGCCTTGACCAAGCCGCCGCCCAACGGGGCGGGCGATTGCTGAAACTGGCCGGCGAAGTTGTATTCGCCGATCGTCCGCCGGATACGCTCGAGGGTTTCGAGCGGCTCGCGGTCCGGGTGCAACGCCTCGCCTTGACGGCGCCGGAAGCAGCGTGGTCCCCAGATCGTCTCGACCTGGTGCGCCTCATCGGCTTCGGCGATCGCCGGAAAGCTCAGCACTTCCCAGGGCTCCTGCGCGAGGACGTGGCCGACGAGGTCATCCTCGTGCAGGCGCTGCATAATAATGACAATCGCGCCACTGCGCTTGTCGTTGAGCCGGCTATAGAGGGTGTGGACGAACCACTGGTTGCAGGCTTGTCGCTGCACTTTGGAAAGCGCCTCCTCGGGCTTCAAGGGATCGTCGATCATGATGATGTCGGCACCGCGCCCGGTCAGCACGCCGCCAATCGAGGT
>DATCJI010000290.1:0-1708 GCA_036562835.1 Xanthobacteraceae bacterium
CCAGGCGGGATCGCTCCAGTCGGCTTTTTGCGGGATCGGCAGCCCGCTATCCTGTTTGAATTTGGCGGCTGCGCCCGCGCTGGTGTCGGCCCAGGCCACGGCAATGTCGTTCTATATCGGCACGTCGAGCCAGATTCCGTCGACCCCGGTTGCGGCGATCCTTTTGATGCGCGCAATGAGCTCGTCTGCGTAGGAGGAGTGAAGCGACATCCATGCGCTTTCGGTTCCGGGCTCGACCCAGTGCACGCGTCCGCGCGCGCGCTTTGCGCCGATGAATACGTTCGGCCTGCCATCCAGCCCCCGTTGCACCCAGTCGGGATGCATCTGATACATGGACCTTTTGCCCTGCCGCGCATTTGGGCTCAGCACCTCGAGCGTGGGAACGTACCAGGCAACCCGCATTCCCCTTCGATGCGCCGCCTCGGCATACCGGCGCATGAACGCCAGCTCGCGTGCAAACTCGCTTTCCCCGAGCCATCGCGAGAGGTCGGAATCCGCCTCGATGACGGACACATGCTGATCAAAAAGCGCGGAAACGCTCTTTTCTATCTCATGACCGCTCATCTCGGAGAAGAGTTGCGCGCCCGCGACCCGCGCCTGCCGCAGCCATTCCGGCGTTGGCGGACGATTTTCGTCTCCCAGCGCAGCGGCCGCGCATGCGAACAGCAGAAAGCCGGCCGCAGCGCCCGCGAGTGCGCGGCGCACGTTTGTCCTGCGAGTAAATTGCATGCCAGCTTCCGGGGCGCGGGCGACACCCAGAGCAGGCATGCGGCAGGCAAATAATGCAACCACAGTCTTGCCGGCCGGCTCCTGAGTTGTGGATAACCGCTCTCGTCCGGCTGGATGGAATTGGGGGCTTCTCATGTGCATACGCAGCATCCTTTCGCCGCTCGCAGGCGGGCTTGCAGCCGCAAGCATGCGCGCGTGCTCCATCGCGACGGCGCAGGTTTCCGATCAGGAGCTCGGGCGCATCGAGACCATCGTGGTGATCTATCCGGAAAATCGCAGCTTCGATCACCTCTATGGCTCATTTCCCGGCGCTAACGGCATCGCGCAGGCGACCGACGAGGAAAAAACGCAACTCGATCACGACGGCACGCCACTCCCTTATCTGGTTGTATTCGATAGCGGCAAACCAGACCCGCGTTTCCCGCGCCTGCCCAACCGGCCGTTTTCCATCGAGCAGCCGCCCCTGAATTTGTCGCCTGCCCAGCGGCTGCCGAACCCCATTCACGCCTTCTTTCACAACCAGGAGCAGATCAACGGCGGGCGCAACAACATGTTTGCGGCCATGTCGAATGTGGGCGGGTGGACCATGGCACATTTCGACGGCAGGAGACTGAAGGGATGGCAATGGGCAAGCGAGTATACGCTCGCCGACAACTTCTTCATGGGCGCCTTCGGCGGCTCGTTCTTAAATCATCATTGGCTCATCTGCGCCTGCACGCCGAAGTTCGTCGACCCGCCCCCGCAAATGCGCGTCGTGCTCGACGAATCAGGAAAACTGAAGAAAAGACCCGACTCGGCTTCTGCTGCGGTGGGCCCCATTCGGGTCTACAGCAGCGGAAGTGATGAGGTCACGGCTGATGGCTACGCGGTCAACACGTTCCAGCCGCCGTACCAGCCGAGCGGTATTGCCCCCGCAGCGGGCGGCAATCTCGATTTGGCGAATCCGGCCGGCGATGGTTCGAAGTTGCCGCTGCCCGCG
>DATCJI010000310.1:0-4711 GCA_036562835.1 Xanthobacteraceae bacterium
GCGCGGCGCTCGATGAAATCCTCGACGCTGGGATAAAGCACGGTCGAGACGTGGTGCACCGCCGGATTGACGAAGCCGTGATTTGCTACCGGATCACGCCCGCCCAGAACGAGCCGTGTTTCCGGCGCAAACGACTGCAACGAGTGGACATCGATCGTTTTCGCCATCATGTGCTCCTTCGTCTCGTTCAGCCGTCCACCTCCGCGAAAGTGAATGACCGAATGGGGGGTGGGGAGCAGGCTTGCGTGATCAGCGGGCTGCGCGTCAACCCCTTGACCCGGACTGCCGATCGTCCTGAGATGGCGGCACTTCAGACAAGGGGCATGGGAAAGCGGTCTGGGCGGATGCGTTCGCGCGCCGCGCCGGTGCGGATGTTTCAACGACAGAAAGGCTCCTCCATGAACCGCGCACTCTCTCTCATTGTCTGTCTCGCTTTCACGTGTTCGGGCAATGCTGCGTGGGCGCAAATTCTCAAGGCGGTGAAGGACCGCGGCGCGCTCGTCTGCGGAGTGAGTCAGGGACTGCTGGGCTTTTCCAGTCCCGACGACAAAGGCAACTGGACCGGTTTTGACGTGGAGTTCTGCCGTGCGGTTGCCGCCGCCGTGCTCAACGACGCGACCAAGGTGAAGTTCACGCCGTTGTCCGCCAAAGACCGGTTCGAGCCGCTGAAAACCGGCGACATCGATCTGCTGTCGCGCAACACGACGTGGACCCTGCAGCGCGACATCGCCAACGGCAATTTCACCGCCGTGACCTACTATGACGGACAGGGCTTCATGGTGCGCAAGGCGCTCAAGGTGAACTCGGCGCTCGAGCTCAACGGCGCCTCGATCTGCACCCAGACGGGCACGACCACCGAGCTTAATCTCGCCGACTATTTCCGCGCCAACAATATGAAATACGAGGTGATTGCATTTGCCACCGCCGACGAGACCATCAAGGCATACGAGTCGGGCCGCTGCGACGTGTTCACGACCGACATGTCCCAGCTGTATGCGGAGCGGCTCAAGATCGCCGCGCCCAACGATCATGTGATCCTGCCCGAGATCATCTCCAAGGAGCCACTTGCGCCGCTCGTGCGACATGGCGATGACCAGTGGTTCGATGTCGTGAAATGGACCATCTTCGCCATGCTCAATGCAGAGGAGCTCGGCGTCTCGTCGAAGACCATCGACGATGCGCTCAAATCCAACCAGCCGGAGGTCAGGCGCCTCCTGGGCCTCGAAGGAAACTTCGGCGAGCAGCTCGGATTGAGCAAGGATTGGGTGGTCCGCATCGTGCGCCAGGTTGGAAATTACGGCGAAGTCTTTGATCGCAATGTCGGCGCAGGCTCGAAGCTCAACATCAGCCGCGGGCTCAACCGGCTGTGGACCAAGGGCGGCATCCAATACGCCCCTCCGATCCGTTGACTATGCGTCCTTGATGGAGCGACAAGCGAGCCACAGGCTCGCTGTTTTCCCCTCCCCCTTGTGGGGAGGGGTCAGGGGTGGGGGACAGGTTGCGAACAAACAAACAGACGCGAGCGCCCCCACCCCCCACCCCTCCCCACACTCGCAGCGCTAACGCGCTGCTCGCGGGGGAGGTGAGTAGATCGAGACCGCGTTGGGTCGCGCTCTATCGCAATCCGCGCGTGCGCAACGCCCTCGCCCAGGCGCTGCTGCTCGCGCTGCTGCTTTGGCTCGCCTATGAACTCGTGCTGAACGCGAGGGCGAATATCGAGGCGCAGCACATCGGCCAGGGGTTTGGTTTCCTCGCAAACACCGCGGGATTTGGCGTCAATCAGTCGCTTATTCCGTACAACGAAGGCGATACCTACGGCCGCGTTTTCTTCGTCGGGCTGCTCAACACGTTGCTGGTTGCCGCGATCGGTATCGTGCTGGCAACGGTTCTAGGCTTTCTGATCGGGATCGCGCGGCTGTCGTCCAACTGGCTCGTCGCGCGCCTTGCGGGCGGATATGTCGAGCTCGTCCGCAATCTGCCGCTGTTGTTTCAGATTCTTTTCTGGTACTTGGCCGTCCTCGGGACGCTGCCTGGCCCACGGCAGAGCATTTCGCTTTGGGGCGGGGTTCATGTGAGCAATCGCGGCCTCATTATGCCTGCGCCGGTATTCGGTCCCGGCGCAGGCTACGCGGGCTATGCGCTTCTTCTCGCGGCGCTCGCCGCGCTGGCGCTGAAATACTGGGCGAAGAGGCGCCAGGAGCAGACCGGGCAGCCGTTCCCGGTGGGCATCAGCATGTCGCTGCTGCTGGGCGGGTTGCCCCTCGGCGCGCTGGCACTCGCCGGATGGCCCTTGAGTTTCGAAGTTCCGGTGCTGCGCGGCTTCAACTTCGTGGGCGGCATCAGGCTCATTCCCGAATTCATCGCGCTTCTGCTGGGGGTCACCATCTACACCGCAGCCTTCATTGCCGAGATCGTACGCGCCGGCATCCTCGCAGTGCCGCGCGGCCAGACCGAAGCGGCATCCGCGCTCGGTTTGTCGCGGGCGCTGGCGCTGCGCCTCGTCGTGGTGCCGCAGGCGCTGCGCGTCGTCGTGCCGCCGCTCACGAATCAATACTTGAATCTCACGAAGAACTCGTCGCTCGCCGTCGCCATCGGCTATCCGGACCTGGTGGCCGTATTCGCGGGTACGACGCTCAATCAGACCGGGCAGGCGATCGAGATCATCGCCATCACCATGGCGGTGTATCTGTCGATTTCGCTCCTCACCAGCGCATTCATGAACTGGTACAACGCGCGCCTCGCGCTGGTGCAACGGTAATGTCAGCACCATCCCTTTCCTATGTGCGGCGCGCGCTCACCGAGATCGAACCGCCGGAGATGCGGCAAGTGCGCGGTCTCGGCTTCGCGCGCGAGCACCTGTTCAACAGCCCGGCGAATGCGGCGCTCACCATAGCAACCGCGGTGTTGATCGCACTCGTGCTGTGGCCGGCCGTGCGATTTCTGCTCATCGATGCGGTCTGGGACGGTGCAAGCCGCGTCGATTGCCTGCCGCAGACTGCGGGGCACGAGGTCGGCGCCTGCTGGCCCTTCATCAGGGCCAAGTTTCGGCAGTTGATGTACGGCTTTTATCCGGAATCCGAGCAGTGGCGCGTAAATCTTACCTACGCGCTGGGCCTCATCCTGCTCGCGCCTTTGCTCGTTCCACGCGCTCCGTACAAAGGCGTGAACGCAATTCTGTTCTTTGGCGTGTTTCCGCTCGTGGCGTTCTTCTTCCTTGTCGGCGGCATTTTTGGTCTCACCTATGTGGAGACGCGGTTCTGGGGCGGGCTTCTGGTAACGCTGGTGATCACGTTCACCGGCATCATTGGCTCGCTGCCGCTCGGCGTCTTTCTCGCCCTCGGCCGGCGCTCGAGGCTGCCGCTCGTGCGCGCCTCGTCCATTGCGTTCATCGAGCTTTGGCGCGGCGTGCCGCTGATCACCGTGCTGTTCTTCGCCACCTACATGCTGCCGTTCTTTTTACCCGCAGACTGGAAGATCGACGGGCTCCTGCGTGTGCTCATCGGCGTCGTGCTGTTCGCAGCGGCCTATATGGCGGAGGTCGTACGCGGCGGCTTGCAGGCTATTCCCCGCGGCCAGTTCGAGGCAGCCATGGCGCTCGGGCTCGGCTACTGGCGCATGATGGGCCTTGTCGTTCTCCCGCAGGCGCTCCGGCTCGTCATCCCGGGCATCGTCAGCTCGTTCATATCGCTCTTCAAGGACACGAGCCTTGTTCTCATCGTTGCCATCTTCGACCTGCTCGGGCAGATGCGCGCCGCGTTTTCAGATCCGACCTGGGCCACCCCGGTGACTCTTTTCACCGGCTTTGCCTTCGCGGGCATGATCTATTTCAGTATCGGCTTTGCCATGTCGCGCTACGCCCTGTTCATGGAGCGGCGATTGAACACGTCGGTGTCGCGTTAGGTCCATGCACGAACCCAGCGGGCAGGGTGACGCCAAGGCAGGCACGAGCGAAGCGCCGCTCGCGGTCGACATCGAGGGCCTGCACAAGTGGTACGGGAGCTTTCACGTGCTGCGCGGCATCGACCTGAAAGTGAAACAGGGCGAGCGCATCGTCATCGCCGGCCCGTCGGGCAGCGGCAAGTCGACGCTCCTGCGCTGCATCAACCGCCTCGAGGATTGGCAGCGCGGGCGTGTCGTTATCGAAGGCACCGAGCTGTCGTCCGACGTGAAGGCGGTCCAGGAGGTGCGCCGCGAGGTCGGCATGGTGTTTCAGCAGTTCAACCTGTTTCCGCACCTGACCGTGCTGGAGAACTGCACGCTGGCGCCGATCTGGGTGCGCCGCATGCCGAAGCGGCAGGCCGAGGAGATTGCGCGCCACCACCTTGCCCGCGTGCGCATTCCCGAGCAGGCGGACAAGTACCCGGGCCAGCTTTCAGGCGGCCAACAGCAGCGCGTGGCAATCGCGCGGGCGCTCTGCATGGAGCCCAAGCTCATGCTGTTCGACGAGCCGACCTCGGCCCTCGACCCCGAGATGGTCAAGGAGGTCCTCGAGTCCATGCTGGCGCTCGCGCTCGACGGCATGACCATGCTGGTCGTGAGTCACGAGATGGGCTTTGCGCGCCAGGCGGCGAACCGCATGATTCTCATGGACGAGGGCCAGATCGTCGAGAGCAGCGCGCCGGAGCAGTTTTTCACCAACCCGCAGCACGAGCGCACCAGGCAATTCCTCAGCCAGATATTGCGATAATGTTTTTGGCCGCGCGGCCGACAC
>DATCJI010000317.1:0-3631 GCA_036562835.1 Xanthobacteraceae bacterium
CACTACGCCCGCCAGTGCGATGAAACGCGCGGCATATGCCCTGGTGACTGCAAGCGGATTCGTCACGCTGGCCGTGTTCTCCCAAAGAATGGCATGGCGGAAAACAGGGGCAAGACTTGGCTCGAGCTCTTGCGCGCCAGCTGTATCGAGCACCCGAAACGGCAACCCAAATTCTTTCGCCAGATCGAGTTCCCGCGCGAGTGCGGCCAAGCCAGCGTCAGTGCGATAAAGCTTCAGCCATCCGTTCTTGCGCAGCAGCGCCGGTGCCTGCGCCTCCGCGAGCAGCTCCTCGTGATCGTCTACCGCGGGCGCGAACAAAGGGCGCATCAGTCGTGCCGTCTCTTCGAGGCGCTTCGGCTGCGAGGCAGCGCGAAACGCAGTCAGCCAGGGCGCGACCCGGGGTAAATAAAGCAAGTGGTAATTGGCTTCCGGCGCGCGTTTCAGCGCGACGCGCAGCAGCGCCCGGATGCGCTTGGGAAACACAGGCGGAAAAACCGTCTTGCTTTCTATGATCCCGGCATTGCCGTAAGATGTCTCCTCGCCCGGGCCGCGCCCGTCGACCAGCGCAACCGCAAGCCCACGCTTGGCGAGCTGCAGCGCAATCGAGGTGCCCACTATGCCGGCACCCAGCACAACAGCATCCACCGACGCCATGGACGACCTCGCCTCGCAAAGCGAGCGGCGCGTTGCCCGCTCCCTTCCTGCATGTTAGGCGAGACTGATACGGAGGGAAAACGTCTTGCCACATCCAATTATTCTCGCCCCCTCGATCCTTTCTGCCGACTTCGCGCGGCTCGGCGAAGAAGTGCGTGCCATCGATGCTGCCGGTGCCGACTGGATCCATATCGATGTCATGGACGGCCATTTCGTGCCCAACATCTCGATGGGGCCCGATGTGCTCAAAGCGGTGCGACGCCACACGAATAAGCTGCTCGACGTGCACCTGATGATCTCCCCGTGCGATCCTTATCTCGACGCCTTCGCGCAAGCGGGCGCAGACTTGCTTACCGTGCATGTGGAAGCCGGGCCGCACATTTACCGGTCCCTGCAGGCCATTCGATCGCTCGGCAAGAAGGCCGGCGTAACGCTTAATCCTGGCACTCCGATCGAAACCATCGAGCCGGTGCTGGATATCGTCGATTTGGTTCTGGTCATGTCGGTCAATCCCGGCTTTGGCGGACAAAGCTTCATTGCTTCCACGCTCGAGAAGTTTGCGCGTCTGCGCGCTCTCATTGCCGGCCGGCCGATCCATCTCGAGGCGGACGGCGGGATCACGGCCGAGACCGCGTCGACGGTCGTCAGCGCCGGCGCGAATGTGCTGGTCGCCGGCTCGGCCGTGTTCAAGACGCCGAATGCCGACGGATACCGGGGCAATATTGCCGCCATTCGCCACGCGGCTGCGCTGGCGCGCGGAGAAGCAGCCTGATCTGATGATCCCGCGCTACACGCGACCTGAAATAGCCGCGATCTGGAACGCGGAGACGCGGTATCGCCTCTGGTTCGAAATCGAGGCGCATGCGGCGGAGGCCATGGCCGAGCTTGGGATCATTCCGAAAGAGGCCGCGGAAAAAATATGGGAAAAAGGGAGGAACGCGCGTTTCGACCTTGCGCGTATCGATGCCATCGAGCGCGAGGTCAAACACGATGTCGTCGCCTTCCTGACCCACGTTGCCGAGATCATTGGGCCTGAGGCTCGCTTCCTGCATCAGGGAATGACGTCGTCGGACGTGCTCGATACCTGCTTGAACGTCCAGCTCGTGCGCGCTGCCGATGTGCTCATCGCCGACACCGACAATCTGCTTGCCGCACTCAAGCGGCGCGCTTTCGAGCACAAATACACGCCTACGGTCGGCCGCTCTCACGGCGTTCACGCCGAGCCAACGACTTTCGGCCTCAAGCTCGCCTATGCATATGCCGAATTCCTGCGAGCGAAGGAACGGCTGATCTGCGCCCGCACCGAGGTGGCAACCTGCGCGATTTCGGGCGCGGTCGGCACGTTTGCGCATCTCGATCCGAGAATCGAGGCGCATGTCGCCGAGGCGATGAGGCTGGCTGTCGAACCGGTGTCGACCCAGATCATCCCGCGCGACCGCCACGCCATGTATTTCGCCACGCTGGGCGTGGTGGCCTCGTCTGTTGAACGCCTCGCCACGGAAATTCGTCACCTGCAGCGCAGCGAGGTGCTCGAGGCGGAAGAATTTTTCGCCGAAGGCCAGAAGGGGTCGTCGGCAATGCCGCACAAGCGCAATCCGGTGCTGTCGGAAAATGTCACCGGGCTTGCCCGCGTGGTGCGCGGCTATGTGACACCCGCTCTGGAAGATGTCGCGCTCTGGCACGAACGCGATATCTCGCACTCCTCTGTCGAGCGCATGATCGCCCCGGACGCCACGGCGACGCTCGATTTCGCGCTAACGCGGCTCGCCTCGATCATCGACAAGCTCATCGTCTATCCGGCCAACATGCAGAGGAACCTCGACCGCCTGGGCGGGCTCGTGCACTCGCAGCGCGTGATGCTTGCACTCACGCAGAAAGGGATTTCGCGCGAAGACGCCTATCGGGTCGTGCAGCGCAACGCCATGTCGGCCTGGAACGGGCAGGGCGATTTCTTTGCGCTGCTCACCAAGGACGCGGACCTTCGCCGAAACCTGAGCGAAGGCGAGCTCAGCGAGCTCTTCGATCCGAAGCAGCACCTGAGGCACGTCGACACGATTTTTGCCCGCGTATTCGGCAGCTGAGCGCCTGCTGCTGTTTCCTGCGCTTAGCTTTGCGCTCCTGGCTATAGGTATCGCCCACTCTGGCTTGCCTAGAATTTCCCTTGCAAATTCTCTCGGATAAGAATAGAACAAAGAGAGAACATACGCTCCTCGGCCCTATGGCGGCGGCGCGGATGCCGCGACTTTCGAGCCAAAGGCTGCCGCGACGAATATCTCTTGACACTGTACAGTAAAATGGTATGAACACTGCACTCTCGCGAATTGCGAGCGGAACATCCGCGCCTCCTCAAGGCGCCGTTCTTCGTTGGCACACGTCCAGCTTTGACGCGCATGGAGATTTTTTCATCCGTGCGGGAGAGGCATAACATTGGCACCAAGAGCACTTATCAAACTGTTCCGCGCCTGTTCGGCTCTGATACAGCCGTTGATATTTCGCCGACTTTTTTGAATTTCTCCTTTGGTTTCAAAGACACCATTGTATTTCTATTGTTGTTTACAATGGCGCCGTGGTGGAGTGCACCCTTGCTCTGAAACACAGAACTAGAGACTGGTTGCGTTTTCCGGCGACACGCCGTCGAAGTGCACCCGGCGCAGAGCGTCATTCGAGCATTTTGTCAAAACGAACCCACGCCAACGGGCCGAGCGGGCATTGCAGAGTATTGTATTTTACAATGCGTCCGCGATGGCGAGCACTTCTTCGCGTGCATGTCCGCTACGCGAACGTGTTTGGCGCCCGGCTACCTGAGTTTGATGTGGTGGACGGCGCCCGCTCGCGGCGACGAATCGCCGTAAGGTGATCGTTGCGTCAAATCACATGAGGGAGCCGTCCACATGCAGATTACCACACTCGGTTTGGATATCGCGAAGAACGTGTTTCAAGTCCACGGTATCGATGCGGCCGAGAAGGTCGTCCTCAG
>DATCJI010000319.1:0-6338 GCA_036562835.1 Xanthobacteraceae bacterium
TTGATGGGGAAGCTCCAGGTCCATATGGAAGTGACGCGCTTTCCCGTTGGACCCTTCGGCCAGCGGGCGAAAGCGACCTTGCCGATCACCTTTGATTTCTGCGGATCGTTGACCACGCCCGCGGAGTTGTGCGCGTCGATATAGCAGGCAAGCGTCCCCTGGCCGAAAGCATCCGCAATGTCAGGCCAGTTCCAGTTCTCCACGCCGGGAGGCGCGTAGCGGCGCAGAAGGTCAGTGTACCATTCAAGCGCCTTGATGGCCGATTCGCTCGTCACCGTCACCTTTTTGTTAGCGTCGTACCACTCGCCGCCGAGTTCGCGGAAGATCGAGGGATAGATGTACATGTTCTGACCGGCGCCGCGGAAGCCGCGCAGCGCCGCGCCCCAGAGCCGGTTCGAAGGGTCATGAATCTTGGCGGCGTTGGCGACAAACTCGTCGAGCGTCTCGGCAGGCTTGATGCCGGCCTTATCATAGACGTCCTTGCGGTAGACCTGCACGGTGGCCTCGCCGTCATACGGTATGCCGTAAGTCTTTCCGGCGACCGCGCAGCTGCCGCGCCAGCCTGCGGGAATATCGTTGTAATCGAACCAGGCGGCGTCCGTGATCTTTGCGTCGGCCAGATAAGGATCGAGCGGCTCGACCCATTTGTTGGCGATGTAAAGCGGATAGTACATCGGGTCTGCAGCGTGCGTCGCATAGACGCCGGTCTTGCTGGAAAGGTCGAGCATCACCTTCTGCCGTATCTGGCCCGGCGGGATCTTGTCGAAATTGACCTTGATACCCGAGAGCTCCTCGAAGCTGCCGGCCACATCGATCAGGTTGTTGAAATATCCGGCCGGGATCACCGCGACCGTAATCTCCTCGCCCTTCACCTGCTTCCAGTCGATGTTCGCCTTGGCAAAGGCGGAGGCGGAAAGGCTCTGCGCGCCAGCCGGGCGGCTACTCGCAAGGATCGAGGGGATGGCCATCACAGCCCCCGCGAGCGCGGAGTGCGCGAGCAGCTTGCGCCGGGTGATGTGGCGGCCGGTGTTCCTGACCAGCATGGTTTCCTCCCTGTTCATGCCACCCGCTCTGACGGCGGCTGTTGCCGCCTTTTTTCGGATGCGATTTGACGCACGTCAATGCTCAATCCCGGAACAGCGCTGCAATGCCCTCTCGTACACCGAGAGGCAAACATGTTCAGCTGGATCATGGGTGGACTCTTGATGGCTGCGGGAGCTGTTGCCGGTTTGCTCGTAGCAAAAGATTCGCCGCAGTTCCCTATTATGCAAATGGCAGCCATGATGCTGCTTTTCGCGTTGATAGTCGCGGTGTTGGCATTATGGCCGGAGCGATGGAGTCCTTTCGTGCGCTTGACCAAGCCCCATTAGCGCGGCAAGCATGGGCGCTCGCGCAAAAACGCACCTCCTTTTCAATGGTGTGCGGACGGATGGGGGTGGCAAAGCCGCGAGCCCCTGCAATTTGACTTAGCTCAAAACGCCCGGTTTGGCAGATCGGCTAAACTGAGCTATGAGCTTTGCGCTTACCAATTTTCTCTCACTTACAATATTTTTGCTGGCGCTTACTGCTTTGCGTCGTCAGAGGAAATTCGGAACGGAGACCAGGCACGAAGCGAAGCGCAAATAGCGTGCGGATTGACGCCGAGCCGGAAATGCGCTGCTGAAGTTGCGTGCCCGACGCCCCTGATCTGGAGAGCTCATTGCCGCATCAGGCGAGCACGCGCGCGACTGACAAGACCATGCTCCCGCCGGCACCACGCGCAAGGCTTGCTGAGGTATTCCGCGCGTTTTTGAAGTTGGGCGTGAGCTCGTTCGGCGGTCCCATCGCCCACCTTGGATACTTTCACGATGAATTCGTCGTGCGCAGACGCTGGATCGACGAGGATGGGTACGCGGACCTCGTCGCCTTGTGCCAGTTCCTGCCGGGCCCTGCATCCAGCCAGGTGGGTTTCTCGCTTGGATTGCTGCGCGGCGGCGGGCTGGTCGGCGGACTGCTAGCCTGGATAGCATTCACGACCCCGTCGGCCTTGTTGCTCCTTGCCTTCGCTTATGGAGCGCCCCTGTTTGCGGGAAGTCTGTTCGGGTCCGGTGTTATTCACGGACTTAAGGTCGTTGCCGTTGCGGTTGTCGCGCAGGCGGTCTGGGGTATGGCGCGGACGCTTGCGCCGGATCGCTCACGAGCTTCCATAGCGCTGCTCGCCGCAATTCTGATCTCACTGTTTGCCGGGTCCGCATGGGTGCAGATTTCGGCGATCGCGCTCGGCGCAATCGCCGGCCTCATGTTTTGCCGGGCCGATAACATCGCTGCCGGCGGACGTTTCACGTTTCCGGTTTCCCGTGCCACCGGCATAGCGTGTTTGATTTTTTTCTTCACTCTTCTCCTTCTTCTTCCGGTTGTGGGCCGCTGGTCTGGATCGCATTCAATTGAGCTGTTTGATGCGTTTTATCGGTCGGGTGCCCTCGTCTTTGGCGGTGGGCATGTCGTATTGCCGCTCCTGCGCGCGGAATTCGTTGACCCGGGCTGGGTGACTGCGGATGCATTCCTTGCCGGCTACGGAGCGGCTCAGGCCGTTCCGGGACCGCTGTTCACCTTCGCCGCCTATCTGGGTGCGGTCACGAAATTTGGGCCCAATGGCTTGCCAGGCGCAGCCACTGGCCTCATTGCGATCTTCCTTCCCGGCGTCCTCATTCTTATTGGCACACTACCGTATTGGAACGCATTGCGAGCGCGCCCATTAGCGCGAGCGGCGATGCGAGGCACGAATGCGGCCGTGGTCGGCATATTGGGCGCAGCGCTCTACAACCCGGTCTGGACAACTGCCGTTGTGAACGGAGCCGATTTTGCTCTCGCGGCCACCGCCTTTGTTCTGCTCGCAGTTTGGAAGCTTCCACCCTGGATTGTTGTGCTCATTACTGCATGTGGGGGTGTCGCGGCGGTGGTGGTGCAATCCTGAAGCGCCGCTCTTGCCCGCATGAGCATAGCGACATGCGGGACTGCCGATCCCGGCGCGGTGTTTAACCTGGGCCGGGTAACAGATGCGATTATAGTAGACTCTCAACTCAGAGGTGCGCCAGTCTCCTGAGTCGGTATCTTGGCCCCGCGAGGTTGACATGCGAACTTTCACAGGCGTTCTCATTGCTCTGCTCGCATTTGCATGCAGCACCCCCGGATGGACGCAGGAACCGGCTGACACGTTGCTGGTCAACGGCAAGATCGTCACTGTGGATGACCGGTTCACCATTGCCGAGGCGCTGGCGATCAGGAATGAACGCATCGTCGCAGTCGGCAGCGCGTCAGAGATGGAGAAATTCCGGGGACCAAGCACACGCCTCATTGATGTCGGCCGCCGCACTGTCATTCCGGGGCTGATCGACAATCATGCGCACTTCATGCGGGCCGCCGAGTACTGGCACCGCGAAGTGCGTCTCGACGGCATCACGTCTCATCGCGAGGCCCTCGCGCTGATCAAGGAGAAGGCGGCGCAGTCCAAGCCCGGTGACTGGGTGGTGGTGCTCGGAGGCTGGGCGGAAGAGCAGTTTACGGACGAGCCGCGCGGGTTCACAAAAACCGAGCTTGACGCGATTGCGCCAAATAATCCGGTCGCGCTGCAGCTGTTCTATTTTCGGGTCTATGCCAACAGTGCCGCGCTCGAGGCAATGGCGCTGCAGCCGGGCACGCCTGATCCCGCAGGCGTCAGCATCGAAAAGGATGCGAAGGGGCAACTCACCGGGGCGCTCAACGGCGGTCCGGCAATCGGCCTGCTGCGCGCGAAGCTCGGCGAGGTGGCGCGCGACAAGGCGTCCGAGAATGTCCGCCATCTCATGCGCGATCTCAACCGCATGGGGATTACCAGTTTCCAGGATCAGGGAGGCACCGGCATAAAGCCAAGCCATATCGAGGCGTTTCGGGCTGTCCATGATTCCGGACAGATGACCGTGCGCTCCTTTTACAACCATTACGAGGAGCCGCGCTCGGCAGCGGATGTAGACGAGCTGATCGGCAGAATGGCGCAGCTCAAGCCGTTTCAGGGCGACGACTGGTTCGATCTGACCGGGTATGGGGAGACGCTTTATTTCCCCTTGCATGATGCGCTGCTTGCCAAGACAGCCAATCCGTCTGCCGAGGCGCTGCAGCTATGGCAGCGGCTCGGTCTCGGCCTCGCCAAGAACGGCATCCACCTCAACGTGCATGCGCAACTGCGCGGCAGTATCGAGGGATTCCTCGGCGCCATGGAGGCGATCAACAAGGAGCGTCCCATAAAAGGCCTGCGCTGGACCTTCTCGCATCTCGATCAGGTGCAGGCGCAGGACCTCGAGCGCATGAAGCGGCTCGACATCTACGCCCAGATTCACAGCCGGCCCACCATTCAGGGCGCGTTGATGCTCAAGGTGCATGGAGACCTCACCTACGACATGCCGCCGCTGCGGCTCATCCAGGACAGCGGAATTCCGTGGGGGCTAGGCTCCGATGCGACGGCTGTGACGCCTTCGAGCCCCTTCTACACATTATGGTGGGCCGTGACGGGAAGAATGATCGGCGGCAAGCAGGTTCTTCGGCAAACGATCTCGCGCGAGGAGGCATTGATCGCGCACACGCGCTCGAATGCGAGTTTTCTGTTTCAGGAGGCCAATGTCGGCTCGCTGGCGCCGGGCAAATATGCCGACCTTCTGGTGCTCGACCGCGACTATTTGACCACTCCGGCCGAAGAAATTGCTGCGATCAAGCCTGTCATCACCATGGTGGGCGGAAAGATTGTGTTCAACTCGATCAACTAGCCAGTAAGCAAAACCCTGTCCTGCACCCGGCCTTAGCGCCACGCAAAGACCGGCTGCTCGAGGTCGCTGACCCGGGTGTGCCGGCCAGCCAGCAGCTCGTGAAATTGATACACCACGGCCGCCGTGGGTGCATGCACCAGGAAACCATTCATCCGGATGCGAACGAGTCGCCGTTCGCTTTCCGGAATGGTGACGAAGTCAATGGCGTCCGCGCGCGCGATCGCCGCGAGCGGAATGCGGTGCACGGCGGCGATCTCCTCGGGATTGGGGAGCAGTGGCCGCGTTTGCTCGGCCCAGATCACCACTGGCGTGATGAGATAGCCGGAGCGCGTCGGATAGTCATCGAGCAGACCGAGGACATCGTCTTCGCCGAGGCGAAGCCCAAGCTCCTCGTCGAGCTCGCGTAATGCTGCCGCAACGGCGCTCTCGCCTTCGTCGCAGCGCCCGCCCGGCAGCGCATACTGTCCTTTGTGGGTCCGCAAGTCGTGCCCTCGCCGCGTCAGGACGAAAGCGGTCTCGCCCGATCCATCATCGCTTTCCACCAGGGTGACAGCGACAGCGGCCGGCTTGAGGCCGTGCGCATCGACTGCCGGGGCGCGCGTGAACGCCGCAAAACGCCGCGCCACCAGTGTGCGGACGGCCGCACTGAATGGATAGGTCATTCACGCTGATTAGCTTTATTCAATTACCTCGTCGACCTGCGCGACCAGCAGAGACGAGATCGTCACGCCAAGCTCTCGGGCTGTTTTCAGATTGGTCACCGCCTGGAATTTCGTCGGCTGCTCAACCGGCAGCTCTCCTGGATTGGCACCCTTGAGAATTTTGTCGATGTAGAGTGTCGCTCTCTCGTAGAGAAGCAGATAGTCGGATGAGAGTGACACCAGGCCACCTGCGACGGTGGTATCTCGATTGGGTGACATGTAACCCAGCCGATATTTCATCTGAAGCGGGATCAGCCTGGCTCGATGCGGATCGAAGAAGCCTTGCACTATCACGGCTTGCGCACCCGCCTTTGCCATCGCCGCAAACGCCCCTTCAAACTCGTCAGGGCCACTCACGAGGACAGGCACCAAGGTGATTCGACTTTGTGCTGCGGCCGAGCGCAGGTCTTCGACAAACGGGGTGCTGAACGGGTCGCTCGCAACTGTCGATGCAATAACTCCGACGGTGGATAGATTCGGAATGAGCTCTTTGAAGAGTTGGAGGCGCTTGCCTCCAATCTCCGCGTCCATGTTGGAAAGCCCGGTGACATTGCCTCCCGGATGCGCGAGACTTTTGATGAAACCGCTCTGCAGAGGCCCGCCCGCGGGCGCCATGACAATAGGAATTGTTTTTGTTGCCGCCAGAGCAGCGGTCACTGCCGGGGTGAGATGCGCGACGATGACGTCGACGCGTCGTCGCGCCAAATCAGCGGCAATCTCCGCAGCACGCTCGCGGCGTCCCTCGCTGTAGTGAAACTCAAGTGCAATGTTCCTGCCGTCCGTGTAGCCAAGCCCCTGCAGGCCGCGTCCGATGGCGGCTGCGAATGGATGTGTAGGTGTTGCAGAAACCAAACTGGCAACG